>JAYUTQ010000540.1:0-6271 GCA_043755055.1 Chitinophagaceae bacterium
AGGATGGGTAAGGGTAAAGGTAACCCCGAATATTGGGCAGCCGTAGTAGAACCAGGTCGTATCCTGTTTGAGTGCGATGGCGTTCCGATGCAGGTGGCCATGGATGCGATGAAGCTGGCAGCAGATAAATTGCCAATTAAAACCAAGTTCATTATTCGCAGGGATTATATAGCATAAGAATTTGCAAATCTGCAAATTTGCAAGGTTGCAAATTTGCCAAATAACAATAAGATGTCTAAGAAAATAGATTTTAACCGCAGCCTGAAAGAATTTACACCGGAAGACCTGCAGGCACGTATACAGGATGATGAAGTAAGGATCAAAAAAATGTCTTTTGCCCATACCATCACCCCGCTTGAAAATCCGATGAGTATCCGTGATATGCGTCGTGACTTGAGCCGTATGAAAACAGAATTGCGTAAGCGTCAATTAGGAGCTTAACCCAGTAAAAAGTATTAAGAATTTAGTACAAAGATTTTAGTACAAAGTATAAAGAAGATGTGAGGGAAGTCTTTGTACTAATATCTAAAATCTAAATACTCAAAAAAACAAACAATGGAAGAAAGAAATTTGCGTAAAACCAGAACAGGTGTTGTTACAAGTAACAAAATGGATAAGACCATTACTGTTGCTGTAGAACGTAAAGTAAAACACCCTATCTACGGTAAGTTCATTAAAAAGACTACCAAATTACATGCACACGACGGCACTAACGAGTGTAGCGAAGGTGATGTTGTAAAAATCATGGAAACCCGCCCCTTGAGCAAAACAAAGCGGTGGCGTTTAGTAGAAGTAATTGAAAAAGTAAAATAGTATTTAGATTTTAGTATTTAGATTTTAGTACAAAGACAAAGACATTGAGTCCCATTTTTCAAGACGCCGTTAAGTCTTTCTTCTAAAAACTTTTATTTCAAATCTTTAAAGACAAGCATATAATTAGCACGTTGTGGAATATAGAAATGGTTCAGTCTATTATCTAGTATCTCACATCTAAAATCTAAAAAGATGATTCAGCAAGAAAGCAGGCTTAATGTAGCAGATAACAGCGGTGCAAAAGAAGTTCTTTGTATCCGTGTTTTAGGAAACAGCGGTCAGGATTACGCCAGGATAGGAGATAAGATTGTAGTTACTGTAAAGGACGCAATCCCTGCCGGTGGTATAAAAAAAGGAACTGTTACCAAAGCGGTAATTGTTCGTACTAAAAATAAATTACGCCGTAAGGATGGTTCTTATATCCGGTTTGACGACAATGCGGTTGTATTGTTGAACAACTCTGATGAACCACGTGGTACCCGTATCTTCGGCCCGGTGGCCCGTGAACTACGTGATAAAGGTTACATGAAAATTATTTCATTGGCTCCGGAGGTTCTTTAATAAAAGATTTTGACAAACTGCGGGCTGCACAAAGCACTTCGCATCAAGCATAAAAAAATGGTAAATAGATTCAAACCTAAGTTCAACATTAAGAAAGGCGATGCCGTTGTGGTGATTGCCGGTGATGACAAGGATCCAAAAAAATCGCACACAGTACTAGCTGTGTTTCCTGAAAAAGCTAAAGTATTGGTAGAGGGTGTAAACATCCAAACCCGTCATACCAAACCTTCGGCACAAAATACCAAAGGTGGTATCGTTAAAAAGGAAGCACCTATTGCAATTTCTAACGTAATGCTTTGGGATGCTAAAGCAGGTGCAGCTACTAAAGTGAGCCGTACCCGTGTAGAAGGAAAATTAGTTCGTGTATCTAAAAAATCCGGGGAGGTTATAAAATAATGGCTACAACTACTTATGCTCCACGCTTAGTGGACAAATACAAAAAAGAAGTGATACCGGCACTTATGAAAAAGTTCGGTTACACTACAGTAATGCAAGCTCCCAGGCTTACCAAAATCTGTGTTAACCGTGGCGTTAACGGTGCGGTAACCGATAAAAAACTGGTGGATATTGCTGTGGACGAATTGAGCAACATTACTGGTCAGAAAGCGGTTTCTACCATGTCTAAAAAGGACATTTCTAATTTTAAACTGCGTAAGAACATGCCCATTGGTGCAAAAGTTACTTTACGTGGCGAAAAAATGTACGAATTCCTTGATCGTCTTGTAAGTGTGGCCCTGCCACGTGTACGTGACTTCAAAGGCATAAACGATAAAGCATTTGATGGCCGTGGTAACTATACACTCGGTATTACTGAGCAAATCATTTTCCCTGAAATTGATATTGATAAAGTGAACAAAATCACTGGTATGGATATCACTTTTGTTACAACTGCTGGCACCAATGAAGAAGCATTTGAATTGCTTAAAGAATTGGGAATGCCTTTTAAAGGAGTTAAAAAAGACGAAACAAACTAAAATATCTGTAGTTAGCAGCAAAGGCCAATGTTTACTGTCTTTGTACTAAATACTAAAATCTAAATACTCAATCATGGCAAGAGAATCGATAAAAGCAAGGCAACGTAAAAGAGAGAAGATGGTTGCACAATACGCTGAGAAGCGTGCCGCATTGAAAGCCGCTGGTGATTATCAGGGTCTTGATGCACTTCCAAAAAATGCTTCTCCGGTACGTTTACACAATCGTTGTCAGCTCACTGGTCGTCCAAAAGGTTATATGCGTCACTTCGGTGTATGTCGTAACATGTTCCGCGACATGGCATTGGGTGGTAAAATACCTGGTGTTAAGAAAGCCAGCTGGTAAAAAAAATAGCCTGTATTATCCGGCAGGAGAAATTGAGCCAAAAGCTCTGAGCCGTAAGCCTTCAACTATCTGGTGATAATGGTAAGGAACTACGGTTGGATTATTGGTAACAACATTTTTAAAAATATCATTGATTATAACATGGTAACAGATCCTATAGCAGATTTCCTTACGAGGATTCGCAATGCACAAATGGCTAATCACCGTATCGTAGAAATCCCGGCTTCAAAATTAAAAAAGCGCATGACTGAAATCCTTTACGAAAAAGGATACATTCTTCGCTACAAGTTTGAAGAGGATACAAAACAAGGCATGATTAAAATTGCCTTAAAATACGATCCAAATACAAAACAACCGGCTATCAATACAATGGAAAGGGTTAGCCGTCCGGGTCTTCGTCAGTATTCAAGTCCTGCAGAATTCCGCCGGGTATTAAATGGTTTAGGTATTGCTATCATCAGCACCTCTAAAGGCGTAATGACTGATAAAGAAGCCAAATCACAAAACGTGGGTGGTGAAGTTCTTTGCTATATCAGCTAAGCGCTAACATTGCTACAAAGTATAAAGGGGTTTTGACAATTAAGCCTCCGTCGTGGCTGAACACGAACCCGAATTTGAACAACATAAAATTAAAATCGACATGTCTCGTATTGGAAAAAAATTACTTTCTATCCCCGCCGGTGTTACTATTAATATCAGCAAGGATAATGTAGTTACAGTAAAAGGTCCGAAAGGCGAATTAAAACAGGCTATTGACCGTGATATTATTGTAGAAGTAAATGATGGTGTAGCTGAAGTGAAGCGTCCAACAGATCAGATCCGTCACCGTGCTATGCATGGTTTGTATCGCTCATTAATAGGTAACATGGTTACCGGTGTTACAGATGGTTTTAAGAAAAATCTTGAATTGGTTGGTGTGGGTTTTAAAGCCAGCAACCAGGGAAATATCCTTGACCTTGCTTTAGGTTATTCTCACAACATCATTTTTGAAATACCAAGTGAGATTAAAATCTCTACTTTACAGGAAAAAGGTCAGAACCCTAAAATAATGATGGAAGCTATTGACAATCAATTACTGGGAGCAGTAGCAGCTAAATTACGCAGCTTACGTAAGCCAGAACCATACAAAGGAAAGGGTGTTCGTTACAGTGGTGAAGTGGTTCGTAAAAAAGCAGGTAAGGCAGCAGGTAAATAGTTTGTTAGTTGATTGGTTCATTAGTTTGTTGGTAAAACAAAAACTAATTCGGTCACTCAACTAATCAACAGGTAACTAATTAACAATTCAACTAACCTCCGGCAGAATCGGAAGTTTAAATAGAAACAACATGAATTCAAAACTCGTACAAAGGCAGAAAATCCGTTATCGCATTCGTAAGAAAGTGAACGGTGTGGCCGCAAAACCACGTTTGTCTGTTTATCGCAGTAACTCTGATATCTACGCTCAGCTAATAGATGATGCAAATGGTGTTACACTTGCAGCAGCTTCTTCAAGACAAGCCGATATCGCTGCACAAAAAATTACCAAGGTTGAAAAAAGCAACTTAGTAGGTAAAGCCATCGCCTTAAAAGCAACAGAACTAGGCATTACTGC
This sequence comes from Chitinophagaceae bacterium, assembly GCA_043755055.1. Classification (GTDB taxonomy): domain Bacteria; phylum Bacteroidota; class Bacteroidia; order Chitinophagales; family Chitinophagaceae; genus JAZKFT01. The sequence continues at coordinate 4,283 of JAYUTQ010000540.1, forward strand.
ATGTGTTTTTGATCGTGGTGGTAACTTATACCATGGCCGCATTAAGAGCGTAGCTGATGGAGCAAGAGAAGGTGGATTACAATTCTAATAGTATCAGTTTTTTATCTAAAATCTAAGTACTAAAATTTAAGTACTAAAAAGCGTAAATAGAAATGTCGAAATTAATTTATAACTATGTTAAGGCAGGCGACCTAGAGTTAAAAGACAAGGTTGTATCCATTAACCGTGTAACAAAAACTACAAAAGGCGGACGTTCATTCAGTTTTTCAGCCTTAGTGGTTGTTGGTAACGAAGCCGGTGTGGTAGGTCATGGTCTTGGTAAGGCTAAAGAAGTGCAGGAAGCCATCACTAAAGGCATAGAAGATGCAAAAAAGAACCTGATTAAAGTTCCTATTATGCATGGTACTATTCCCCACGAACAGTGGATTAAGGAAGGTGCTGCTAAAGTTTTCATGAAGCCTGCAGCACATGGTACCGGTGTTATTGCCGGAGGTAGCATGAGGGCTGTATTAGAGAGTGTTGGTATTACCGACGTTCTTGCAAAAAGTCTTGGTTCCGCCAATCCTCACAACGTGGTAAAAGCTACGTTTAAAGCATTGGCTAGCCTTAGAGAGCCAATTGCTGTTGCCAAAACACGTAACATTGGTTTGAAAAAAGTATTTAACGGATAAATAAAATTGGTCAATTGTTCAATAGTCATTGGGTCAGTCCCATTATTGACTCATTGACTTTTTGACCCAATGACTACTAATATGAAAAAGGTAAAAATTACACAAGTTAAAAGCGTAATCGACCGTCCGGAACGTCAGAAAAGGACAATGATCGCATTGGGCATTAAGAAAATGAACGGTTCTGTAGAAGTAGAAGCTACACCTCAAATTCTTGGCATGATCACTAAGGTAAACCACCTGGTGTCGGTTGTAGATGCCTAATCATCTTTGGTCACTAAGTCAAAAGGTCATTAATCATTTTATAATTCCTTACGGCACAAATGACCAATGACCAAATTACAATTTTAAAATAGCGAGGGGTGATACCCCGTAAGTTCAAAATCAAATACTACAAATGAAACTACATGAGTTAAGGCCTGCGAAAGGCGCAACGCACAAAGAAAAAAGAATTGGTCGTGGTGAAGCATCTGGTAAAGGTGGTACATCTACGAAAGGTAATAAAGGCGGACAAAGCCGTGCAGGTTATAAGAGCAAAATGGCCCACGAAGGTGGACAGATGCCAATACAACGACGGGTTCCAAAACGCGGTTTTAAGCAACACGGTCGTGTTGAGGCAAAAGTTTTTAACCTTGGTCAAATTGATCAACTGGCAGAAAAATATGCAATTACAGAATTTACATTGGAGAACCTATATGTAAATGGATTAATTAACCGGACTGATATTGTTAAGATATTGGCGAATGGTGAACTTAAAACCAAGCTTACTTTTAAAGTAAATGCAGCCAGTGAAAAAGCCAAAGCAGCTATCGAGGCAGTTGGCGGCACACTGGAAATCGTAAAATAATTTGATTTTATTACACAAACCCTTCCTGGACTAACACGGAAGGGTCGTGTTTTTTATTACATTTGACGCTCAACGAAAAAATTAGAGGCATCCTGTGAAAAAATTAATTCAGACACTTAAGAATATTTGGAGCATCGAAGAATTACGGTCGAAAATTCTGGTTACCTTATTCCTGATATTTATCTATTGGTTCGGTAACCACATCGTACTACCGGGTTTAAATCCTGCTGCCCTTGAAAAGGTTAAAGGAAATGCAACAGGTTTACTTGGTCTTTTTGATCAGTTTGCTGGTGGTGGTTTTTCTCAGGCTTCTATTTTGGCTTTAGGTATTATGCCTTATATCTCTGCTTCAATCTTTATGCAGTTGATGACTATCCTTGTTCCTCAATTACAAAAAGTACAGAAAGAAGGTGATAGTGGTCGTAAAAAAATCAATCAGTGGACCCGTTACTTAACAGTTATTGTAACTGCTTT
>JAYUTQ010000541.1:0-6240 GCA_043755055.1 Chitinophagaceae bacterium
GGCTTCTTAACGGCTTCGAGCATAATTTTCTTTACGCTTTTCTTTCGAGGCCACCCTACTAGATGCGTTGCGTATAAAATACCTAATTCTATAAATTAATTGCTAAGCCTACACTAACTCTTAGTGGGGCAGGCTGACAATTAAAGAAACTGACCACGTCGGGGTTTCACAGTTACATACCGAAAATCAAGGGAAGTTTATTGTGAAAACCCCGCCGACACACCCTCCATTTTGATAGTTAGCTTGACGCCAATGCGCCGTGGCGGGCCGTAAAAGTCATCCTATTCATAGACCCTACCGGCTCAAACAGCGCCGGCTTTTTAACGGCTTGAAACATACATTTCTTAAAGCTTTTCTTTTGAGGCCGCTTCATAAAACGTTTCTTTGGCAAAATACTTTCTTCAGTCCTTCAAACCTTCATCACTCTTTATTTTTACTCTAATAGACATTGATTTAAACACAATCACTTGCTTATAAAAACTTGCAATCGAGAAACCCGATTGTATCAAATGAAACTTTAAGTTTGCCCCATGCTAAACACCGCACAGTTAGAAGATTTTTTAACCCCTGTAAATACCTTTGACATAAGCGACGATGAGGGCTACCTCACCGGTCAGCTCGGCCAGGTAGTAACCGATACACCGCTTGAAAACGCCCATATAGTATTGGTAGGCTGCAACGAATACCGTGGTGCAGGCATGGCAGAAGCTGTAAATACCGCCGATGCCATCCGCAAACAATTGTACCAGCTTTATTACTGGCATACCGATGTGTACATAACCGATATTGGCGACATTAAAACCGGTGCCACCTGGGCCGATACCAGTGCCGCACTAAAAACCGTTTGCAAAGAATTAATAGACGCCGGCAAAAAAGTACTGGTAATTGGCGGCAGCCACGATAATACACTAGCACAATACAATGCATTTGCCGACCGCAAACAAATAATAGAAGCCGCCGTGGTAGATGCCCTGATAGACCTTAGGCAGGATACCCCCGTTCGCAGCCAGAATTTTTTGCTGGAAATGCTGCTCGGCCAGCCCAACTTTGTTCGCCACTACAACCATATCGCTTTCCAGAGCTATTTTGTACATCCTGGTTTGCTGGAAACCATTGATAAGCTCCGCTTCGATTGCTTTAGGGTGGGCAAGGTAAAAGAGCATATAGAAGATATGGAGCCGGTAATCCGCAGCAGCCATTTATTAAGTTTCGATATGAATGCCCTGGCACATGCCTATGCACCGGCCGGCACCCTTAGCCCCAATGGACTCAATGGTGTAGAAGCCTGCAAACTGATGCAATATGCCGGCATGAGTAACCTGATTGAAACCGTGGGTATTTATGGCTTTGACGCCACCAAAGATAAAGACGGCCTCACCGCCATGCAGGTAGCCCACATGCTCTGGTATTATTTTGATGGTTACCAGAAACAGCAACACGAAGCCGACATAGACGATCGCAACTCCTTTAACGAATACTATACAGTATGTGCCGAAGTGGATACCCTCTTTTTACAAAGTAAATACACCGGCCGGTGGTGGATGCAACTGCCCGACAAAAGCTTTACCGCCTGCAGCTACGCCGATTACCTCACTGCTTCGCATAATGATTTACCCGAAAGATGGCTGAGGGCTCAGGAAAGGTTGTAAGTTTTAGCTTATTTGCCCTGAGCAAAATCATTAATCTAAGGAATCTGAAGGTTGTCAGGCTGAGCTTGTCGAAGCCCTATTAGTAGATCTGCCATGAAGATTTACAAGAGACCCTTCGACAAGCTCAGGGTGACAATCAAAGTGATTTAATTTTTTTGAAATTAAGCCCCAGGACTGGTTTTCCATCACCGCTGCCAGATAGCACCGATACCGGCCTGCCATACCAATTGGTTAAAGGCGGGAATGTCTTTATCCAGCATTTCCGAACCCTTGCTTTTTAAGGTGGCCCATTGGGCGTTTAGTTCCTGCATCAGATCTGTAGATGGCTTGGTTACATTTGGTATATCACTCTCCGTTTGGTTGATCAGGAACATATAATTGGCGGTAAACTTATTGGGGAAATTTTCTACATCGTCGTAGGCTTTCGATTTACGCTGAATCATGTCTTCGTCCCATGCCTTCATGCGTTTGGCCAATGCGGTGCCTTGTGTTCGGATGGCACCATATTTTTCATCGGCTGGCAAGGTAGCCAGCATCCCTTCCAGTTGTTCCCTTTTGGCATTCAGGGTATTGGTCATTTGGTGCATGGTGGTAACGGCGGTTTCCATGTTGGTCATCATGGTGTTGTACGATGCATATTCTGCAGGCGTTGTGCTGTAGAGCGGATTGGCCAATATCACTGCATTGGTAGTAGCCAATTGTGCACCAGCTTTTAAGGTGATGGTATATTTCCCGGGGATGGCTTTGTGGCCACGGTAACTGCTTTCTATATATGCACCCGGAATGCCGGGCATAGTAGCATGGCGCATATTCCACACAAAACGATTGAGCCCTTTTGCCATGCTTAGCACGGGTTCATCATTGGGGCCACCATCGTATTTTTTATATGTACTGTCGGGTTTGGAACTGAAAGCATGCACCAGGTTTCCGGCAGCATCTTTAATCTCCATGGTAAGTACAGCCAGCGAATCTTTTAATTTGGGCAACTGATAATACAACACCACACCCGTGGCAGGGTTTACGCCCCGGTATTTGTGGGTGCCATCAAAGCCGGGATTATTTCTGTCGAGTTCGCTACCGCCATTTACGAGGTAGGCCGGCGAAGGCTCAAAAACGGTAAAGGCAGCCGTGTCTTTTTTGTATTGGTGAAAAAGACTCAAATCGTCGAGCACCCAAAACGAACGGCCCGATGTGGCGGCTATTAAATTGCCCTGATGAATTTTTAAATCGGTAACCGGCGTAACAGGTAAGTTCAGTTGAAACGGCACCCACTCTTTGCCGCCATTCCAACTCAGGTAAATACCCAGTTCGGTACCCGCAAACAGCAGGTCTTTTCTTTTAGGATCTTCCCGCACCACACGGGTAAATGCATTGGCAGCGATCCCATTATTTATTTTTACCCATGTTTTACCATAGTCGGTGGTTTTATAAAGGCCCGGCGTATGGTCGTTAAATTTATAACGGGTGGTGGCTATATAGGCCGTGGCTTTATCAAACGGCGATACTTCTATGGCGTTGATTAAACACTCCTGCAAACCTGCCGGTGTAATATTTTGCCAGGATGCTCCGCCATCTTTGGTAAGCTGTACCAGGCCATCATCGCTGCCCGTATAAATTACCCCTTTTTCATGGGGCGACTCCTGTACATAACTGAGTGTGCCATAATTTTCGGCACCCACGGCTTCGTTGGTAAATGGCACACCGGGCCTGCCCTGCTTTTCTTTTTCGTTACGGGTAAGGTCCGGCGACACTTCGGTCCAGCTTTTGCCCATATCTGTTGTTTTTAGCAAATGCTGTGAGCCATGGTAAAACACGTTTGGCTCATGCTTGCTCCAGATGATCGGTGCATTCCAATTGTAGCGGTACTTAATATCCTTTGCATCCCGGCCCAGATACTGGATGGGTGCGGCCATAACATTGGTAGACGCCTTCGCCTTTGTATCCAGCAGTTCTATAGTGCCCTGATAACTGCCACCCATTACATACTGCGGATCATCGGGGTTAAAAGCCAAAAAGGCACTTTCGCCTCCGGCAGATGCCGACCAGCTATTGGTGGTAATACCGCCGCCACCCAACTCCCGGCTGGCAATTTTTACCGAACTATTGTCTTGTTGGCCGCCGTAGATATTGTAGGGAAAAAGATTATCTGTATTGATGCGGTACATCTGTGCCGTGGGCATATTGTTCTGGCTGCTCCATGTTTTGCCCTGATTAAAAGTGACGGCTGCACCGCCATCGTCGGCTATTACCATGTTGTTACTGTTGGCAGGATTAATCCACAGGTTGTGGTAATCGCCGTGGCTTCCGGAAATATCTTCCCATGTTTTGCCGCCATCAATAGAGCGGAGCGATGGGGCACTCATTACATACAAGGTATTTTCGTTCAGCGGATCGGGGAATAGTTCTATATAGTACCAGGCCCTTTGTATCAGGCGGTGGTCGCCAGTTACCTGGCTCCAGCTTTTACCTGCATTTTCCGAAACGTACAACCCTCCGGCTTCTTTTTCAAAATCGCTTTCTATTAGGGCGTATACCTTTTCAGAATTGGAACGACACACGGCTACACTCATTTTACCCATTTCCTTCGGCAGGCCGTCGGTCATCTTTTCCCAATGTTCGCCGCCATCGGTGCTTTTATACAAGCCACTGCCCGGCCCGCCGCTGATTACTCTCCATGGCAGGCGGCCATGTTCCCACATGGCGGCGTACAATATCATGGGGTTATTCATGTCCATCGATAATTCGGCGCAGCCGGTTTTATCATCTACATACAACACATTTTTCCAGGTAAGGCCGCCATCGGTGGTTTTGTAAATGCCCCGTTCTTTACTCTTGCCGTACAGGGCGCCTTGTGCCGCCACAAAAACCACATCGGGGTTTTTAGGGTGGATGACTACCCTTGCTATATGTTGGGTAAGGTCAAGCCCCATTTTTTTCCAGCTTTTACCGGCGTCGGTAGATTTGTACATGCCATCGCCGGCCGAAGTCATTACGCCACGGATGGCATGTTCGCCCATGCCTACATACACCATGTTGGGGTTGCTTTCGGCCACCGCCACGGCGCCTACCGAACCGGTGTTAAAATAGCCGTCGGAAATATTATTCCAGGTTATGCCCATGTCGTCGGTTTTCCAGAGGCCGCCGCCGGTAGTGCCCATATAATAGGTACTGATATTGCCCACCACACCCGTAGCCGTATTGCTACGCCCACCCCTGAAAGGCCCGATGTTGCGCCATTTAACAGGTTTAAACCATGTGTTGAGGTCGGTTGCATCGTCTTTTTTGGTTTGTGCCGTAGCACCTGTTACCAACGAAAGCAGGCAAATGCCAAACAGGATCTGTTTTATCATAGAGCAGTTATTTGGGATGAAAATAGCAATGATTTTTTTGGATTTGGGAAGATAATACCAATTGTACATTTTGGGTGGGGCAATGTTATGAGGGGTATTGGTTTGTTCGGCATGGTGGATGCCGTGGTCTGTAAGCAGCGCATGATTTTACATTTATTCGTACGAATAAATGTAACGAAACACATTTTTTGGTACGAAAAAGTGTGGCTGACAGCACTTATTCGTACGAATAAGTGTAGGTAGCTGGTAAATGTGTAACTACAAACGAGAAGGGCTGCTGTATAGTAACCATACCTTTAACCCATGGCCGATATACACAATACCGCTACCCGAAGTTTTAATATGAGCCGCATTAAAGGCAAGGATACAAAGCCGGAAATGGTTGTAAGAAAGTAGCCATTGAAATTTTTGTTATCAACATCTGAAACTGTGTCCTAAAGTATGCAGCTTTTTATAAAATTGAAAAATAGTTTTGGTAAACTTTTGCAACGTGACTTATAGGCAAATGTGCATTCGATAGTCTTGCAGAGTTTTACAAAAACTATTATGATGAAATTCAAAGTATCGTCTTCGCATGGCTACTTAATTGTCAACAGTATTAATGGTGAAGTTTTGGAGTGTTATAGCGACGGAAGTAAGGAAGATTATTTACCAGACATTGCCAGATTCGATATTGATAGATTTAGAAAAACGCAAAAGAACAATTCTGTTCCAGACGATGTAGATATATTAAGATTTGGTTTTTACAATAAAGATGGCACTTACGAAACCCCAGCCGAAGGATATGAAGCCGATAGAAATTATGCCTTGTTCGAAGCCATTGCAGACATTTCATTTATTGCTGCAAAAGAAAATTACCGAACTGAAGATAGCCGAGAAATGATTTCTCAATTCATAGAGTGGGCAAAAGATTTCGAATACCTTCATAAGAAGATTGTATGGGGTGAAAATTCTCCGCTAGACTATTTGGAATCAATACACCTGTTTACTTTATTCAAGATTAAGCAATGGCGGGGCGTATAAATAAGCTACTCCCAATTTAAATTAAATCTCAGTAAGGCCGCAAGACTTGAGATAGTCATAAATTGGGTCGTAAAAAATAGGAAGCCTTGTTTCGTCCTCTAAATCTCCTTCTGGAACAAAAAGAATAATTCCTTCTCTAGCCCTAGTCAGTAACACTCTGTAAGTATTTAATAGAAACTGTTTTTCTGTTATGTTTTTTGTTTGATTCCACTTTGTTC
>JAYUTQ010000542.1:0-6238 GCA_043755055.1 Chitinophagaceae bacterium
AAATTTAGAAGGTTGTCAGGCTGAGCTTGTCGAAGCCCTATATGTCGATCGGCATGAAGATTTACAAGAAACCCTTCGACAAGCTCAGGGTGACAGAACTTAAAACACCTGATTAATTGATGAGATTATCAACCCCTCACCGCAACGAACCCAACAAAAACCGAACTTCTTCCAATGTTTTTTGGCGGTCGGCATCGTACTGTACCGGTGAGTAAATGGCGGCGTCGCATTCGTCTATAACACTGCTAAGCTGTTGCAGCACATTGATGTCGTTGCCTCGTTGCTGCAGGGTTAGCAGCAGGGCGGTATTATTGGCCGAATGGCTACCTACAATTACAGCAAGTGCCTGATGAATGTCATTTTTCAGCGATTGGTAAAACACTTTATGGTCGGGCATCCACAAGGCGGCTTCTGCCTGTAGCAGCGAAATTTTTTCAGTTTCCTTTTCGGGTTCGGCGGCCGGTGTTTCGTTTTCGGTAACGGTTTCCTCTGCAAATACGGGCATGTATTTTTTGTTCTTGTCTTCGGTTGTTATTACTGCCGCAGGCGTAGCAGGCATAGCTATGTTTTCAGCCGAAGGCTGTTGCCTTGTTTCGTTCATCATCCGCTCCCAGGCTTCGTCCATGTCGTATAATTCTTTGTGCTGTTGTTGTCTTTTTTTACGTACCAAAAAAGTCAATATCAAATACAGCACCAGCCCCAAAGCCAGTATGGGCAACACATATTTGGCAATGGCCACAAATACCAACGGCCAGTTGCCACCTGCATCGTCAAGGTCCTGTTTTGGCCTTTTGCTTTCTTTAGCTACCGAAAGGGTAATGGGTTTGGTGGCAATGGTTTTGTAAGCTTTAGCCGCAATATCAAAATAAGAAAACTGCACGGCCGGTATGGTAACCTGCCCCGGCTGATGGCACAGAAAAACGTACTCAAATGTTTTGTCGCCGCTAATGGGCATTACCGATTTAATCAGGTTTTCTTTTTCGGCCGGGTCGTAGGCTTCTAAGCCCTGCGGCCATTGTATAACCGGCGCTTGCACCATCGAAAAATTACCGCTGCCCCTTACAGATACCTGCAGCGTAACGGCATCATCTTTACCCGTTTCGGTAGTATTGGTAATGGAGTTGATGGAAAAATTGCCAACGGCGCCTTTAAAATCTGCTGGCTTACCGGCAGCAGGCAATGGCAGCACAGTAATTTTGGTAGCCGGGCTTTTTAGCAGGTACTGTGTACTGAGGTAGTTGCCATTATCATACGCATCAAAATTGGGGGATGCGGCGGCCTCATATTTTACAAACCGCATCTTACATTCCAGCTCCACAGGGTCTAGCGTAAGGGTGCCGTTTTGCAACGGGTACAACTGTACTTTGCGGATGGTAAATACTTTAAAGCGTTTGCCATTTACCACTTCGTAGGTGTATTCCTGGCTTGGCTCCTCCATATCAAACGCACTAAAGCCGCTAAAAGATGGCCGCTTTGAAAAACCTACTTCCACCGCTACCCTTGCATACAATTTGTAGGTGGCCATAATGGGTTCGCCTTCGTAACAACTGTTTTTGGTAGTGGTTACTTTTAGCTGCAGCACCTCATTTATCTTTTTGTTCAGGTCTTGTCCTGCTTTTATGTAAGGTGCATCGTCAAATTCGGTTTGGGGCTGTGGCTGGCTTTGTTGCTCAAAAACCGGGTCGTCGAAAAAGCTGCTGAACGGATCGGAATTATTGTTTTGCTGTGCCTGTTCATCCACATTTTTACTCAGCACTTCCACTATGGCACTGTTGCTGTTCATTATTTTGCCATCCACTTTGGCCCTTGCCCCTTCTACGGTAAGCTTGCCGGTTTTTTTAGGTTGTAAATAATAAGAAATAGCCGTGCGGCGGGTAACGTTTCCATTTACGCTGCTGGAATAGCTGCTGTTGTTGGGGCCGCTTACTATTACCCAATCTTTAAATTGTGGAGGTTCAAAAGCATCAATTCGGCCGCCGCCGCTAATTTCGTAGCTTACCTGTGCGTACTGGTTGCGGCCTATTTTGCCCGGCGACACACTGGTAGTAAATGTTTGGGCAACAAGCACATGAACCGAAAACAGAATACAACAGGCCACCAAAACGATGGACCTGCATTTTTTATTGATTAGTTGATATGTAGTATTGATATTGTCGATGGACATAAGGCGATTAACTGATCTGCCGGATTAAAGGCAATTGCAAATGTAACAGAACTGCCCTGCCGTGGTTGTTTGTATTGGGTTAAAAATATTTGGATTCGATCAAAGGAAAGTATTTTTAAAATTCCTTCCAGAGGTTTCCAGCCGTTTAATTAATCTGGTTGATGCATTGCAAACAATTTACCTTTATCAAACGTAATATTAATAATGACTATAGATAACAAATTTCTGCTTATCCGAAACCACAACATATTCGCCTGCATGACGGATGATGATTATGAAGAAATGGACATCATTCATAATTTTATTGAAGCCGCAAAAGGAGAATATATCTACTTCGATAGTCACTTTCACAACAAACTATATTTTGTAAAAGGCGGCAATATTAAGATTGGCTATTACGATGATGAGGGCAAAGAAGTAGTAAAAGAAATAATACAGCAGGGCGAAACCTTTGGCCAGATTACCCTGGAAAGAAACAACCTGAATGGCGAATTTGCCAAGGCCCACAAAGGCGATGTAAGCCTCTGTGCATTTAATATCGACGACTTTGAAAAAATATTAAAAAAGAAGCCGGATGTAGCTTTACGCTTTACAAGGCAAATTGGCCATCAGCTAAGAAATGTAGAAAACCGGCTGGTAAATGTGCTGAACAAAGATGTACGTACCCGGCTTATTAATTTTTTATTGTATCTGGTAAAAGAAAATATAGCCGACAGTACAACTGAGGGATTTTGCATACCCAACCACCTTACCCATGAAGATATTGCCAACCTGATTGGCAGCAGCCGGCAAACCGTTACTACCCTTTTAAATGAGCTGGCATCGCAGGGGTTAATTTCTTTCAGCCGCCAGCAAATTTGCTACCTCAACGTTAAAGAATTGAAAAAGCATTTAACTGTCGGTTAGCTGACTATCAATGCTTACAACGCTTTTTACTTTTGATGAAATAAAAAACATGAAAGTAATAAGCATTATTACAATCCTTTGCATTGCAATAGCAGGCACCGTAATGTCACAGTCCAATATTGCCCTAAGACAGGCGCAATACAATCTTAAAAACAATACTGCACTTAAAGGCTTCGACCCTGTAGCCTACATACTTTTAGGCAAAGCCTTAAAAGGCGACAAAGACCTTGGCGGCGTTACCTATAACGGTGTTACCTATTACTTCGCATTTACAAGTACTAAAGACATTTTTAATTTGGCACCTGCCAAATACGAGCCTACATATGGCGGCTGGTGTGCATACGCTATGGGCAAAAAAGGCGAAAAAGTTTCTATAGATCCCGAAGCTTTTAAAGTAGTGAACGGTAAAGTGTATTTGTTTTATGGCAAAAGCCAGATAAGCGACTGGAATAAGGAAGAAGCCATTTTAAAAGCACAAGCCGACCAGTACTGGCTCAATATTTTTCGTTAACCCATAAACAATTCTGCTATGAAAAAGACCACCTTTTTTACTGTTATGCTTACAATGGCCTTTATTATTCTTTTGGCGTCTTGTAAAAAAAACAATGTGCCTCTTTTTGCCAATGAAACGATTGCAACCGATAGTGTATTGTACAAAACAATGCTTACCGGCGGCGAATTTGGCGATGTATCAAGGGGTAATGTATCGTTAGAAAAGTTATCGGGTAAAAAGTATCTGGTGTTTAAAAACTTTACCAGCAACAATGGACCTGCCGTATATGTGTACCTCTCTAAAACCATTGGCAGCAATGCGGTACCGCCTACAGATTTTATTAATCTGGGCTTGCTAAAAGCCACCAGCGGAACGTTCAATTATGAAATTACAACTAACCCCGACATTAGTGTTTATAAGTATGTATTGGTTTGGTGCCGTCAATTTAGTATTCAATTTGGCTATGGCGAATTAGTTAAATAATAGGCGAAAAATCTTCCTCCAAAACAGGTTTCAAAATCAAGTGCTATGAGCAAAAAATCAATCTTTATTTGGCTGTTGCGGCTTGTGGCTGCTGTTATTATGCTGCAAACACTCTACTTTAAGTTTACCGCTCAGGAAGAATCGGTTTACATTTTTTCATCCCTTGGCATTGAGCCATGGGGCCGTATAGGCATAGGTGTTGCAGAACTCATTGCCTCCATTTTAATACTGATACCACGCACCACAGTTTACGGTGCCATAATGGGCATGGGTATTATGGCAGGAGCATTGTTCAGCCATCTTTTTAAACTGGGCATCGTAGTAATGAACGATGGTGGTCAGCTTTTTGTCTATGCTTTTTTGGTCTTCATTTCCTGTGCCATACTGGCCCTTTTATTTAAGAATCAATTATTACAACTCATCCAAAAAAAATCAATTAAACCATCTGTATGAAAAAAAACAGCTTCTTAATCGTAGCCATTCTGGGTATTGTGGTAACCACAAATGCACAGCAAACTGAAGCCCGAACTACCAATCAGTTTTTAGATTTTACTACCGCTATTGGTAAAAAGCAGGCTTCGGTAGCACTATCTTATGTACACAACTGGAAACTGTTTAAAAAGCAAAAATGGGAGGCCGGTATTGGTGCAAGGTTTACAGCTTACGCCGGCAGCGGCAAATATTATAGCACCGCCCCGGCCAAACTAACGAGTGGCAAAACCGGACCAGCCGTATTTTTTGCTGATGATATTGTGCAAAATCTGGACTCTGTATTTTTTCCGAAGGCGCAGATAAATGCATTGAATGTTTCGCTGAATTTCGGTTATCATTTTTCGCCAAAATTTTCGTTGGGGTTTAATATAGATGCCATTGGGTTTTCTTTTGGAGGTAACAAAAGCGGCACCCACATTAATGGCAATACCACAAAGCCAACTACAGCAAAACCAACTGCTTTTAACCTGCTACTCGTAAGTGATAATGATTTGGGATCGCTTAATTCTGAACTGTTTGCAAAATACCATTTTAACAAAAAATGGAGTGCCAAAGCAGGACTAGGATTTTGGTTTGCAGAATATAAAACGGCAACCCAGGTACAAACAACACCAGACGGCCAAAAAAACGACCGGTTTAGAAACAAGGTTTTTGCTGTGGCCCTTGGTGTGGCATACCAACTTTAATATTCCTTTTATTACTCCTTTTTAAATTTTGTAAAAACATGAAAAAAATTGCTTTCATCTTTTCCATAGCAGCCATGGTAACAACAGGCTATGCACAGCAAACCCTGATACCAGTAGATGCCGGCAGTAAGGTAAATTTTACGATTAAAAATTTTGGCTTTAATACACCTGGTACTTTTACAGGCTTAAAGGGGAGTATTGTGTACAACCCCGCCAATATTGGTGCAACGGTTTTAAATGTAACGGTAGATGCGGCCAGCATTAATACCGATAATAAAAAACGTGATGAACACTTGCGGAAAGTGGAGTATTTTGACGCCTCAAAGTTTCCGGTATTAAATTTTAAAAGTACCAAAGTAACAAGTAGCGGCAACGGCATGTATATTGTAGACGGATTGATGACCATAAAAGGTGTATCAAAAGCACTTTCGTTTCCGTTTAAAATTACTGCTTTAAGTGTTGGCTATTTGTTTCAGGGCTCTTTTGAACTTAACCGGAGGGATTTTGGTGTAGGTGGCAGCAGTGCCGTTTTAGGCGATAAGCTTAAAGCAACACTTTCTGTATTTGCGAAATAATTTTGTTTACACACATCTTGTTTATTTATGTTATTACAAAAACCGGTACAGCACATTTTTGATCAGCTAAGTGAGGTTTTGCAGCAATTAACCTGTGAGGCATACAGGCAGCCGTCTGCTGTTTTAAATGGTGCTACTATTGGGCAGCATGTACGCCATACTATAGAACTTTTTCAATGCCTGCTTACGGGATACGAACAGGGAACCGTAAACTACGAAAACAGAAACAGGGATACTGCTATAGAGACCAACAAGCTGCTGGCACATCATTTACTTACCGAAATTGGTGGTAATCTTAATTTAAAAAACAAGCGGCTGATGTTGCTCTCTTTTTACAACGAAGAGCTAGACGATATGCTAACCGTAGAAACTAATTTTTACCGTGAAGTGGTGTATAATCTGGAGCATGCCATCCACCACATGGCACTTATCCGCATTG
>JAYUTQ010000543.1:0-6214 GCA_043755055.1 Chitinophagaceae bacterium
AACAAGAAGTTTTTATTTGTGCAATGCATTAAAATATAACCCGGCATCACCAATCCTTAATCAGGCCTCATTGTCGCATGGCTTTATGGATTCTTTGTATGGTAAAGAGCTTTTTACAACCATACTAAATGCTGCAAAAAAGAGGCAAGCTCTTAACCAGTTAGCCGTTAAAAATATTGAAGCCCCTATTACATTAACCTATAAAGAAGCAGTAGAAAAAAGAAAGGCCCGTAACGTAATTGGCTATGTTAAAGGCAGCGAAAAGCCCGATGAGTATGTGTACATGACGGCACACATGGATCACCTTGGCGTAAGTGCAGATGGTAAAAATATTTTTAGAGGCGCAGATGACGATGGCAGTGGTACAACTGCTGTAATGGCCATGGCTGCTGCATTTGCCGATGCTGCCAAAGCCGGTTACCGCCCAAAACGCAGTATTATTTTTATGACTGTAAGCGGTGAAGAGAAAGGCCTGTGGGGCAGCGAATATGCCACCAGAAAACCCGTGGTAGATCTTGCTAATGTAAGTGCCAATATTAACACCGATATGATAGGCCGTATAGACCCAAAACGTAAAAATGGCGATTCGCTTAATTATATTTATGCAGTAGGCAGCGATAAAATAAGCACAGAAATGAAACCGCTTTTAGAAAAGGTGAATAAGGAAACCGTAAACATTGAGCTGGATTACAAATTCGATGACCCCAACGACCGGGAACGTATTTATTTCCGCAGCGACCATTACAATTTTGCTAAAAACGGCGTACCAATTGTTTTCTTTTACAATGGCAGCCACCCCGATTATCACAGGAGCACAGATACCATCGAGAAAATTAATTTTACTCTAATGGCCAAAAGAGCAAAACTGGCTTTTTTACTTGCATGGGAGCTAGCCAACCGTGAAAATAATTTGGTTAGGGACTTGCCATTACCAACTACTACAAGGTAGGTGTTAGGGATTGGGTGAATGGGTATTAGGAATTGGAGATTAGGGATTGGGGATTGGGAAATCCAAAATACTAATAGGGCCGTTGCAATGCAACGGCTCTATTAGTATTAAAAGCAATCCAGTGTGTTAAGTTGATTAAACCGAATTTCTGGCGGCATTGATAATGCCAAACATGCTGCGGGTAATTAACTTTTCGTACATCGCTTTCTTTTCATCAGAAATTAGTTGCTGTTCGTGCAGGTGCTGCATGGCATACTGTTGTATGGTAAGTAATGGCAATACAATCTTATCCCGAAGGTTAATTGATTTTCGGCCAATGATATCGTTTTGCATCAGCTCTTTACTTTCGCTCAGTTCCAACACCCATTTTTTAGTGAGCTCGTATTCATCCTTTATCAATCTTCTAAAGGCACCAAATTCCGGGTCCTTATCAATAAACTGTGTAAGCGGAAAAAACGATTTCAGCATACTCATCATACTGTTATCAATCAGCGTACGGAAGAACGATGCCTGTTGGTATAAGGCCCGTACTTCATCGAAACGGCCATTATCCGCAAAGTATTGAAAAGCGGTGCCGAGGCCAAAATAGCCAGGTACGTTTTGTTTTATCTGGCTCCAGCTTCCTACAAAAGGTATAGCCCTTAAATCTTCGAAACGCAAGGCTCCTGCTGCATTACGCTTGGTGGGGCGGCTGGCAATATTACTATCGCCGTAATATTTTAAAGGGCTCATACGTTGCAGGTATGGCATAAAAAGTGCATTGCCTTTAAACTGCTGGTAAGCATCAAAGCTGCGAACAGACAATTCATCCATAATGTTTCTTTCTGCTTCGTTCATATCTGTTTTTTGCTCCGCAAAAAGTTCGTTGCTAAGGCCGGCACTCAGCAGTTGCTCCACATTATACCGTGCAGAAACTGTGGTGCCAAAATTAGAAGTAATGGTTTGGCCCTGTACCGTAAGTTGTATTTCTTTATTCTCAATCGTACTACCCATTGATGCATAAAACTGGTGTGTTTTTCCACCGCCTCTTGCCGGCGGGCCACCCCGTCCATCGAAAAAGGCCGCATCTATTTCGTATTTTTTAGAGATGCTGCTCAGGCTTTCTTTTGCCTTATAAATACTCCAGTTGGCCTGCAAATAACCGCCGTCTTTTGTGCCATCGCTAAAACCAAGCATAATGCTTTGCTTTTTATGCCGGCTCTGTAAATGCGCCATATACACCGGGCTTGTGTACAGTAATTCCATGATGGCTTCAGAGGCATTCAGGTCATCAATGGTTTCAAAAAGCGGCATAATATCCACCGGCATCGGAGTTGTAAATCCACACAGCTGCAACAATGCATATACTTCCATCACATTTACCGCATCGTTACACTGGCTGATGATATAGCGGTGGCAACCAATTTCGCCATTGGCCTTTTGTATTTGCTTTATAGCATAACAGCTTTCCAGTGTGTCTTTAGTTATCCCTGTAAAATCTTCCGGATTAAGTTTGCCGCTTACGCTTCCCAACACTTTTATTTTCTTTATGTCGGGCATGGCATTATAGCCTTCGGGCAAAATACCAGCTTCTCCTTTGGCAATGATGACACTGTTTATTTCATCTAACACTTTGGTGTGTGTACGGCTGTCCTGCCTGATGTCAAGCGAAGCGAAATGGGTGCCAAATATTTTTACTTTATTAATAAGACTATCAAGGTGCCGCAGGTATAATCCGTGGTGTTCGGCCACAATTAATGCCCTTATTTCTTTAAGCTGTAGCAGCAGGTAATGCTGGTTTAAATCTAGTGAGGTTGCCTGTAAAAAAACATTCTCGTACAATAGTTGCTCCAATGCCGCTATACGCTTATCCACTTCCCTGAAAGTGAGGCGGCGTTTGAGTTTCCGCACATCACGGTAATAGCATAATATAGCGATGGTACGCAATGCTGCACCTACTTTAAGCGTTGTAGCTGCATCTACAAAAGGGTTACCATCTCTATCGCCACCGGGCCAAAAACCGAGTTCCACAAAGCTGTTATCACCTTCGTATTGGCCATCAAAAATATCGTTTACGATGTAATTATAAATGCTGCCAATGCTTTGGTAAAATACATTTTCCATGTACCACATCAGGTTTACAGCTTCATCGTAAGGTGTTGGTTTTTGTTTATTAAAAAATGGCGTAATACCAAGCTGCTGTATGTATTGGTTAATGGTATTGAAATCGTTTTTGCCAATGGCCTCTGCCATATCGTGGATTATACCCAACACCGTTCCGGGGTAAAACTGCGTGGGATGTGCGGTTAGTACGAGACGTATTTTAAAATGGTGCAGTTTCTCTTTTAATGCTTCTTTTTTATTACTGAACGTTGCTTCATTTAAAAGATTGGCCAGGCTGCCCTGCCCGTTAACATCGTTTACCGACGGAAAGGCAGCATCTTCTATAGCATCAAAAAGTACCACCTGCCGCTCTATATATTGCACAAATTTAAACAGGCGTTGCAGCTGTTCATCTTTACTAAGGCCAACTGTTTGCTGTGTAAAAAAATCGTCGATAATCTCCACAGGGCTTTTTCCTTTGTCGTATCCATCTATACAGTGCTGTAAAAAAATAGGCAATAAATTTCCAACATTGGCTACGCCGCTAAAAGGTAGTGCAGCAAATAAGCTATTGTAAATGGTGTATTTATCCACCACATTTCTCCTGAAATTTTCGATTGACTCTTTGTTGGGCATGATGCGAATTTACGGGTTCAATCATGGAATTTGTTAAACATCGGCAAATAGGTGTGTGCTTTTGTTAGAAATAATTAATAAAAGCGACAAAAAG
Organism: Chitinophagaceae bacterium; assembly: GCA_043755055.1. Lineage (GTDB taxonomy): Bacteria > Bacteroidota > Bacteroidia > Chitinophagales > Chitinophagaceae > JAZKFT01. The sequence goes on from JAYUTQ010000543.1 coordinate 3,762, forward strand.
CTGAACTATGCAAAGCATATTTATTTTTTAAATAGTTACCCGCCATCTTAATACCACGCTATGAAATTGCTTCGTTCTACATTGTTTAAATGGCTTTTTAGCCTGATGATTATTTTTTCAATTACACTTTTTATTTGTTACCAAAAAGTATCGACAGATGCAGCACTTTACCTGTATAGCAATGTTACAGATGTGCCGTTTCGTAAAGCCGCCATCTTGTTGGGCACCTCACGGTATTTAGGTAATGGATGGACAAACCTGTATTTTCAATACCGGATAGATGCCGCTGTAGCACTGTACAAAGCAGGAAAAATAAAATACATCATAGCAAGTGGCGATAACAGCCGTAAAGAATACAGCGAACCGGAGGATATGAAAATGGCACTGATGGAGAATGGTATACCGGATTCGGCTATTGTATTAGACTATGCCGGTTTACGCACTTTCGATTCCATTATCCGGGCAAAGGAAATTTTTGGGCAGGATTCCTTCATCATTATTTCACAACCTTTTCATAACGAAAGGGCCTTATATATAGCCAGGCACAACGGCATTGCCGCTGTTGGTTTTAATGCTAAAGATGTAACAGCCCGTTACGGCTTTAAAACCAAGGCCAGAGAAGTATTGGCTAGGGTGAAACTGATGTTGGATGTGCATCTGCTAGCTACAGAACCGAAGTTTGGAGGAGAAAAAGTGGTGCTGCAATAATGCATACTACATCTTAACCAAGCCATGCTTTAAAGCATACACGACCAAACCCACAGGATTTTTTACATTCATTTTTTCCATAATTTTTAAGCGATGACCTTCTACTGTACGACTACTTAAAAAGAGTTTATCTGCTATTTCTTTATTGGTCAGTTCCTGGCAAACAAGCGTAATGATTTCTTTCTCCCTATCGCTAAATTCAATGACTTCTTTTTTCCTGTAAGGATTAAACTTACTCCTGGCAATCATTTGCGTAAGCTTATTGCTTGTGGTTTTGCAATAATACGGGTCGCCGTTATACACGGTTTTAATAGCTTCCATTATCTGCTCTTTATTCGCATTTTTTAGCAGATAGCCTTTGGCACCTGCTTCCAGCATATCTATAATCAGATCATCTTCATCAAACATAGAAAGACCAATGATGCCCATGTCCGGGAACTGTGAAGCAATTTTTTTTGCTGCTTCTATGCCATCCATAATGGGCATTTTTATATCGGTAATTACCAGGTCGGGTATATGTTCATTTACCAGTTCCAACAGCTCACGGCCATTGGCGGCTTCGCCTATTAATTGTATATCCTTTTGCTTACTCAGCATCAGCTTAAACCCATCCCTAAAAATTTCGTGGTCGTCGGCTATTATAATTTTAATATCGTTAATGGTGGTTTGCATAGTAATAGGATATGAGGTTTAGCCCTGTGTTGGTATTGCTATTTCGTATGCAGTACCAAGGCCGGTTTGTGTGTGTACAATAAGCTGTCCGCCCAATACTTCGGCACGGCTTTGCAAGTTCATAAGACCAAGGCCGTTTGACTGTTGTGTTTTTTCGGAATAAGCAAAGCCAATACCATCATCCTTTGTTTTTAGTATGATGGTGTTCTCTTTCTTTTCAATGGATATTTCCAGCTTGGTAGCCCTTGCATGTTTAATGGTGTTCTGCACTATTTCCTGCACCACACGGTACAGGTTTACTTCCTGTTCGGCTGGCAGTTTAAAATCATCAGCTTTAAAAACAATGTTTAACGGGTGCAGCAATTTTAGTTTGCCAATAAACTCTTCGGTAGCTTTTATAAAGCCTTTACGCACCAAAGTATTAGGCAGCAAATCGTAACTAATTTCTCTAAATCGCTGTATAATGCCATCTATTTGTGTACTCGATTTTTCCAGTACAGCGGTCTCGGTTTCATCGGTTGGTTCCAGGTGGTTAATTTGTAATTTAATAGCACTTAGCATGGGGCCAAGTTCATCATGCAAATCACCAGCTATGCGCCGGCGTTCCTTTTCCAACGTTTGTATTTCGGCTGCTATACGGGCTTGCTGCCATTTAGAAACTAATTTTTGTTGCCTGATTATAGAGCCTACAAAAAAAGCAACGAATGCTATCAGCAGTACACTTGCTATTGCTACTACAGTGTATATGTTACTATCAGTTTCAGGCATTGAATTGATGCTTTTGAAGTGATTTTACATTTATACTTTTCCGTTTTGGCATACAAATAAAAGCCCATGCAAATATCAGGTAAGTTGCTGCATTTCCAAATCGGTTAATATCATGAAGGAAAATATTAAAACCAGTTTTGGGCTGAATAAGATAGAACACTTTAATAAAAATAAAAATTGAGCAGGACAAGGATGCACCTACACCTATAATAAAAAGTGCATTTTTTAGCAGCGATCCATTAAAACTAAAAATTTGATTGTTTAATAATTTAGCTGCTAATAAGAAAATTATGAAGTTGTTTAAC
>JAYUTQ010000544.1:0-2781 GCA_043755055.1 Chitinophagaceae bacterium
GCTCAAAAGCGTTTCAAGGCTGGCAATAATGGCTATAATAAATGCATCCAAGTCGCAGTACATTGACTTTGATGTATTAGAAACCATCAAAGAGTTTAGGGATATTAAAGCACCATTAAGAAATATTAATTTAGAATTAAAAGGCTTTAAAGAAGCCTATAAAATTGAGAACGATACCAATGTTTTATCATCACATTAAAAAAAAACGCAATGAACAAATCATATCAAAATCTGATAAATGGCAATAAAATTTATGCTGAAACAAAATTGCTAAAAGACCCTGAGTATTTTAATAATTTGGCCAAAGGCCAAACCCCGGAATACCTTTGGATTGGCTGTAGCGACAGCCGTGTACCTGCCAACGAAATAACCAATACAAGCAGTGGAGAAATATTTGTGCACCGCAACATTGCTAACCTGGTAATACATACAGATACCAACCTGCTAAGCGTACTGGAGTATGCGGTAAAGTATTTAAAAGTAAAGCACATCATTGTGTGTGGCCACTATGGCTGTGGCGGCGTAATGGCAGCTATGGGTAATACTTACCATGGCTATGTAGATAACTGGCTTAGAAATATAAAAGATACCTACAATAAAAATGAGACTGAATTGGAAGCGATAGCAGATAAAACCGACAGGGCTAACCGGCTTACAGAGTTAAGCGTAATAGAGCAAGTAAGAAATCTTGCCAAAACCAATATTGTACAAGAGGCATGGGTTGAGAGAGAAGTTCATCTACATGGATGGGTATATGGTTTAAATAACGGGATTATAAAAGACTTGGCAGTTATTCATAATAACTGCGAAAACATTAATAAAATATACAGGTACGAAATACAAAAGCCCGTAGGAGAGGTTGTTGTTAAAAAAGCAGGTGAACCTGTAAAAGAGTCAACTTCTAAAGTGTAAAGCAAATCCCATTCAAAAAAATCGGCAGCGCAATAAAATAACTAGAAGGTATTTCAAATTAAAAAACATTTGAAGGGTTCGTATCAGATTATAGATACTTATTCTTCAAATGTTTTTTTAATTTAAGCTGTGCTATAAGAGTGGCGTGGTAGCTACCCTATATTTTGCCATTCTTAATTTCTTCCACCACACCAGGATCCAGTAAGGTGCTGATGTCGCCAAGGTTTTCGGTTTCGCCTTCGGCAATTTTTCTTAAAATACGACGCATAATTTTTCCGCTGCGGGTTTTGGGCAGGCCCGCTACAAACTGTATTTTATCCGGCTTGGCAATGGCGCCAATAATCTTTGCTACCGTAAGGCTAATATCCTTACGGCGAAGTTCGTCATCGCCATGGTGCCCGTTGTAAATTACATAGGCATAAATGCCCTGCCCTTTAATGTCATGCGGATAGCCAACCACAGCACTTTCTACCACGCCGCTGTGCATGTTAATGGCATTTTCTACCTCGGCTGTGCCTATGCGGTGGCCGCTTATATTCAGCACATCATCTACCCTGCCTGTAATGCGGTAAAACCCGTTTTCGTCTTTTAATGCACCGTCGCCGGTGAAATATAAATTGGGGTATGTAGCAAAATAATTGGTGCGGCATCTTTCATGGTCGCCATAGGTAGTTCTTAATATACCCGGCCATGGAGCTTTAATGCAAAGGTTGCCTTTCAGCAGGCCGTTCTCATCTTTTTCGGTTACTTCTTTTCCATTTTCATCTACCAAAACCGTCTGTACGCCTGGCATAGGCAGTGTGGCCCAGCCTGGCTTGGATGGGGTTACACCTGCCAGGTTTGTTATCAGGCAGCCAGCAGTTTCTGTTTGCCACCAGGTATCTATTATAGGGCATTTTTGCCGGCCAATATTTTCATTATACCAATGCCATGCTTCTTCATTTATAGGTTCGCCTACGGTGCCCAATACTTTTAAAGAAGAAAGGTCTTTTCCTTTAATCGGGTCGGTACCAAAACTCATTAAACTTCTAATGGCAGTAGGTGCGGTGTAGATGCAGTTTACTTTATGTTTTTCTACAATATCCCAAAAGCGGCCGGCATCGGGCCAGGTAGGTATGCCCTCAAACATAAGCGATGTGGCACCGGCACTGAGCGGACCGTAAACGATATAACTATGTCCGGTTATCCAGCCAATATCGGCGGTGCAAAAATGTACATCGCCGGGCTGGTATTGAAATGCATTTACAAATGTGTACGTAGTCCAAACCATGTAGCCGGCGCAGGTATGCACCACGCCCTTGGGCTTGCCAGTACTGCCACTAGTGTATAATATAAACAGCGGATCTTCAGCATCCATTTCTTCGGCAGGAAACGAAACCACACCATCTTTTTCTATTTGTGTTTCGGCATATTCCATCTCATCTTCCCACCACACATCCCTGCCTTTTAGCATAGATACCGGCGTTCTTGTTCGGGTATAAACGATGACCCGTTTTACCGTTTTATTGCCAATTAAAGCATCGTCTATTACCGCTTTCAGCGGAATATCTTTTGCTCCACGGTAGGCGCCATCGCAGGTTACTATAAATGTGGCTTGTGCATCTTCAAGCCTGTCGGCAATGCTTTGGGCACTAAAGCCACCAAAGATTACGCTGTGTACCGCACCAATACGGGCACAGCCCAAAACGGCGTAGGCCAGTTCGGGCACCATGCCCATGTAAATGCAAACCCGGTCGCCTTTTTTTACCCCATTATTTTTTAATACCTGAGCAAACTGGCATACTCTTTTATGCAGCCGTGCATAGGTAACCGTTCTTACTCTTTCGTCGGGGTTGTTCGGTTCCCAAATAATGGCCGGCTTATCGGCCA
>JAYUTQ010000545.1:0-6188 GCA_043755055.1 Chitinophagaceae bacterium
TTTTTCACCTTTCATTTCCAGCTTTTCATGGGCTGTAATGGCTTCGGGCAACACAATCCATAATATGATGTAAGCCATAATAAATGTACCGCCGCTAAAGCCGCCGATAATTACCGGGCCGTTCATAAAAAAGTTGCGGCCTACAGATGTTATTAATCCGAATATAAAGGGTGCGGCAAAAATTACCCTTGGTATGCTTACATTGATATCGAAGTATTTTGCAAGGCCACCGCATACGCCGCCAAAAACCTTGTCTTCGCCATCACGGTACAGCCGCTTACGGATGCTTGTAATCAGGCTTTTGCTGGGCAATGCAATCCATAATACGATGTACACTAAAAATCCAAAGCCGCCTACAAATGCACTAATGGCAAACAGTATCCGCATTACGGCCGGGTCTATGCCAAGGTAATTGGCCAATCCGCTTGCTACGCCGCCAAGTATTTTGTCTTCCTCATCACGGTACAATCTTTTTTTAGGTGCAGTGCCTTGCTGCCCCATATTGGCATCGTAAAGTTGGCTACCTGTACCTTGTGTATTGCTACTTGTATCCTGTTGTTTTGAAGAAGATGGTCCTTCATCATCGGCCTGCTCAAAATCGGATGGACGGCCCATGCTGTCCATAATGGCGGCTACATCGCTGTCTGTAATACAAGCGGCACCTTTTTTAAGCTTGTCGGCAAATAATTCGCCAATGCGGCTTTCAATGTCGTTGATGATTTCGTCTCTGCCTTCTTCGTTGGCAAAGTAGCTCCTAAGGCTACCGGTGTATTGTTGCAACATTTCGTAGGCCGATTCCTCAATGGGAACTACCCTGCCCTGAAAGTTTATGTTGATTACCTTTTTCATGATAAAAAAAATTAGAAGTTGTGTTTAGTTGGTGGTTATTGCCGGCCGCTTTCGCCAGGCAGTTGGGTATTTTGATCAGTCGTTATTTCTCTTGGAACGGTAGCATCCAGATTGGTGTACGAGTCTGCGGTAAGGCGTGTGTTTTCGGGTGCAGGGCCTGCCATTAAGCTTTGGTGTTTTACCGCTTCTACAGCTGTGGCCATTTCGTTCCATGTTTCTTCCAGTTCCTGGTAAAATAAAAGGCCGGCATCGGTTAGGTTAAAATACTTGCGTGGCGGGCCGCTGTTACTTTCTACCCAGCGGTAGCTGAGCATATTGGCATTTTTAAGGCGTGTAAGCAGCGGGTATAATGTGCCTTCCATCATCTGGAAATTGGCCGCCTTCATTTTATCGATGATATCACTGGGATAAGCTTCTCCCTGCCTTATCACCGAAAGGACGCAGAATTCCAGCACTCCTTTACGCATCTGGCTGGCTGTGTTTTCGATGTTCATCTTTGTTAATTTTTATTGTGAGCAATTTTTGTGAGATGTGAGTGGTGAGTCGTGAGTTGTGAGATGGGAGTTGTGAGATGGGAGTTGTGAGTAGTGAGTATTTTGGTCAATGGTCAAGGGTCATTAGTCATTTTTTTAGGAAATATGTTAAAGGCTCTAATTCCAAATCTACAAATCCCTAATCACCAATCAAATAATCAACCAATCAACTAATCAACTAATCAACCAATCAACTAATCCCTAATTCAATAATGTTCCGCTATTTCTTTTATGGCTTTGGCGGCAAAATCCCTGGCGTATTCATCGTCGTTGTAATTAAGGTAGCGGGTACCATCGTATAGCTTGTAAGAGATGTCACCGTTTCCATCCCGCTTTACGGCAAATATTTGATCGTCTTTTTTATACTTCACAAATCCGTTCGGCGACAGGTGTTCAATAGCTGTTCCGTCTTCGTTAAAAACTACTTTACCCGAATACTGGATTTTTAAAGAACTGTGATCGTTACGAACCTTTACCGTTCTTACACGATTGTGTCGAAGGTGGCAACCCGTAGCAATAACAACTAACAGTATCAGCACGGCTGCAACAATGCGGTTTCTATTTTTCATGGTAATTATTTTAAAAAGTTTAAAAAATGAGTTTTGTTACTAATCTCCAATTAACTATTCAACCAATCAACTAACTGCCATTTGTTACACAAAGATATATGCACAAGTCGGTACTATGCAACACACAGTACATATTTATTTTTAGTAGCTGGCAGTAGATTGGTTGCCTAGATTTACACGAAAATCAATGCAGTAAACGATTTCAGCTGAATTTGAGAAAAAAAATATTTTTTTCCGATTTGGACAAATGGTGCTATTTTGGGATGAATGGGAGTCAGCTTCTCGGTTTTTTAATTTTTAAAAGTGGTGTTTATTTGATTTTTCGAAAAAAAGTGGATATTTAAACAGGCTTTTGAAACCATTTTTACAATTTTCCCTCCTGGTAAATAATCCACACCAATAATGAGCCGTCGCCAAAACCTAATCGCCGATTATTTTACTTTCTCCAAAAGCCAGCGTAACGGAATCTTTATTGCCATCGCTATAATGGCTGTATGTGCTGCAGTAAAATTTGGCTATGGCTTTTTCTTTAGCAGCAAAACAGTACCAACAGATGCAGAATTTGCTAAAAAAGTAGCCGCTTTAAAACTAGCCGATACCAATAGCTATGCTAACAATTACACAAAAAACAATAAGCGGTACAATAACTATAATAACAACGATGACGATGATAATTTCAACGAACCATCCCGTAAAAATGGCAACTACACTATTAAAGGAGAACTCTTTGAGTTTGACCCCAATACCATAGATGCAGCCGGCTGGAAACGGCTTGGCGTAAGGGATAAGACAATTGCGACCATCCAAAACTATCTTTCCAAGGGCGGTAAATTCCGCAAGGCAGATGATATAAAACGCATCTATGGTCTCTTTCCGGATGAAGCGGAACGGCTGCTGCCCTATGTAAAAATTGCCGGGGCTGAAAACACTGCCTATACTCCTAAGACTTATGACAACACCACTAACGAAGCTGCTCCAACTTATACCAAGCCCACCTACACACCTAAAACCATCGACATTAATACCGCAGATACTACCGAACTGATATCCCTGCCGGGCATTGGCAGTAAACTTGCGGCCCGCATAATAAACTACCGTGATAAACTTGGTGGCTTTACCAGCGTAAACCAACTGGCCGAAACCTATGGCGTACCCGATTCTACCTTTCAAAAAATAAAAGGAAAACTGGTGTATAATGGCGGCATCAGGCAGCTTAACATAAACACGGCTGATGTAAATACCCTAAAAGTTCATCCTTATATAAAATGGAACATTGCCAATACCATTGTACAATACCGAACCCAGCATGGTAATTATACTACGCTAGCCGATCTTAAGAAAATAGAAATTATTGATGAACAAATATTTAATAAAATAGCGCCGTACTTAACGTTGTAGAGGTGGGTAGTTCCGGGATGCAAAAACCGCAACTGATAAATTTTACAAAATAACCATCGATAAAAGCACTATTGGCCTCAACCAACGGGGCAACAAGTTGTTCATTGTTTGTTTTCTTACCAATCAGTTTTTACCCTAAAAAACTAACGCTCATTAGCCTACTTTTGCCACTGCAAAAAAGCTAACGAAAACTGCCATTTTATGAATTTTGATACCAGTGAATTAACCCAACAAGTTGCCGCATCGGCCCGTGAATTTGCCAATCAGCATATACGACCCTACCTGATGGATTGGGACGAAAGACAGGAATTTCCCATGCATGTTTTTAAAGAACTTGGGCATCTCGGCATGATGGGTGTACTGGTGCCGGAACAATACGGCGGCAGCGGCCTCAGCTACTTCGAGTACAGTGCCATCATTCAGGAAATTTCAAAAGTTTGCGGTTCTATCGGCCTCAGTGTAGCCGCCCACAATTCGCTGTGTACCGGCCATATTATGGCTTTTGGTAACGAAGAACAGAAGCAAAAATATTTACCCAAACTGGCCACCGCACAATGGATTGGCGCATGGGGCCTTACCGAACCCAACACCGGCAGCGATGCAGGCAATATGAAAACCACTGCCGTAAAAGATGGTGACGAATGGATTATTAACGGCACTAAAAGCTGGATTACCCATGGCCGTAGCGGCGATGTGGCTGTAGTAGTTTGCCGCACCGGCGAACCAAGAACAAGGCAAAACTCTACTGCATTTATTGTAGAAAGAGGTACGCCGGGTTTTACAGGGGGTAAAAAAGAAAATAAATTGGGCATGAGGGCAAGCGAAACAGCAGAAATGGTTTTTGATAATTGCCGTATTAGCGATGCACAAAGACTGGGCGAAGTAGGCGATGGTTTTGTACAAAGCATGAAAGTGCTCGATGGAGGCCGTATCTCAATTGCTGCCCTCAGCCTTGGCATAGCAAAAGGTGCTTACGAAGCAAGTGTTCAGTATTCAAAAGAACGCCATCAGTTCGATCAGCCGATTAGTAATTTTCAGGGTATTAGTTTTAAACTGGCCGATATGGCCACCGAAATAATGGCTGCCGAATTGCTGATTAATCAGGCCTGCGACCTAAAAATCCGTGGCGAAAAAATGACCAAGGAATCGGCCATGGCAAAATATTATGCCAGCGAAGTAGCAGTAAAAGTTAGTACCGATGCGGTGCAGATTTTTGGCGGCTACGGCTATACCAAAGATTTCCCCGTAGAAAAATTTTATAGGGATAGCAAGCTCTGCACCATTGGCGAAGGCACCAGCGAAATACAAAAGATTGTAATCAGCAGGGAAGTACTTCATTAAGGTTCAAGTTTCAAGGTACAAGCCACAAGTTTCAAGGTTCAGGTAACAAGCATCAAGCCGCAAGTGTAACGGCTGATGCGGTATTCATAAATACCGGTGTCTTCCGCCCTGGTTCGTGTCCCCACGAACCACTGAATTGAGGGTTTTCCGAAATGATTTATCGGAGCGGATGTTGGTTCGTGGGGACACAAACCATGGCAGAAGCGTCTTGAACCCTGGAGCTTGAAGCTTGTACCTTGAACCTTGTTGCTTAAAAACCATTTATGGATTTTTAAAAACCCCTGCGTCTTAGCCATAAACGATACATTATGGCAGAAATTACAATGGGCAACAAGCCTCAAAAGGGCAAACGTAAAATCCTCTCCACCCGTGTAGACCTAACGCCCATGGTCGATCTGGGATTTTTACTTATTACATTTTTTGTATTTACAACATCACTGGCACAGGCTACGGCAATGAAGCTGATACTGCCAATGGATTGCCCTTCTTGCCCTCCACCAAAAGCACCCGAAACAGGTGCCCTTACTTTAATAGCCGACGAAACCAAAGTATGGTATTACGTGGGCAAGTTAGAAGATGCTATACAGAAGGGGACTTTTGTAACCGCAGCTTACGATGGCAATAACAGTATCAGAAATGTTATTCTAAACCTGAGGGCGGAACTTATTAAAGCCAATGGCGATGATAAAAAAATGGTGGTAATGATAAAAGCCCTGCCCAATAGCAACCTAAAAAACACCATCGACATACTGGACGAATTAACGATAAACATCGTTCACACGTGTGCCTTAATGGATCTCACCAAAGAAGAAGCGGATTATATCGATAATCATCAATGAAGCCGTTTTAGGCTAACTACGTGGAAACCTTTTGAGTGTAAGCAGCATATTTTATAAACGTTGTGTCAACTAATATTATGGTACGGGTTTTGTAAAAGACTTTTCCATTATACACTCACCACTCAAAAAAAGGAACCATGTTAATACAAAGCCTTCAACCAACAATTGTACATGAGGAAAGCTTCTTAAGCGTATTAGCCGATGGAGCAGGTAAGCTCATTATTAAAGTACTGGATGTACAGGGCCACATGGCTAAAACCATGAACACCATGGTTGGGGCAGGTTCGCAACAATTTTCTATTGATATGCAAGACCTGCCAACGGGGAATTATGTACTCAATGCGTTTAGTGGGGATGCTTTTCTTAAAAGTTTTCGCTTTGTAAAAGCGTAGCAATATTTTTTTATTTGCTTTAGCAGCAATTATTTTAAATGGTTCCTTTATAAGGGGCCATTTCTTTTTCTAGGGCCTTCGTTATTAATAATTCTGCAGCACCCTTTTGCAGCACTTCTGTAAATGGTATTTCCGTAAGCAGGTTGCCAATATTATCCCGGTTATACAAGCCCTTTTTATACCATTTATCGTAATAGGTAAGCAGTACCCTAAAAGCTTCTTTTATCTCCCCTTCCATTAAGTGGTTGATGGCGGTTTTGGCTTCTA
>JAYUTQ010000546.1:0-6186 GCA_043755055.1 Chitinophagaceae bacterium
CAGTTGCCCCGATGCATTGGTGGAAGAAGTGATCAACCGATTGCTGGCGTTTTATCCTGAAGCAAAAAAAGTGGAGGAGTTGTTGGCTGAATTTTTGTAAAAATCCTATTTGTTTGACCACATTTTTTTTCTTTTTAGCCAGGCATTTGTACTACTATGATGCGCCATTGGCGAACGTTAGGAATCCCGATTATTTCGCATTGGCGTCAAGCTAACTATGAAAATAGAGAGTGTGTCGGCGGGGTTTTCACACTAAACGATTCATCAGGATTTCAAATGGCATCATCGTTTAAATTCAAACCCATATACCAAAGTAGGCCGCTTATTTAAATGCAGGATTTTGAAAGCCATCAACACTTACATTTACTAAATATCTTTCTGACTAATGACCCATTGACCCAATGACCATTAGCCATCCTAACAATTAACGATTATAAAATGAACATAGCATTTAACCGCAACGAGGATACCATGAAAATGCTCCTAAGCGATATCAGGCAAAAAATAGAAAAGATAAAATTGGGTGGTGGTAAAAAAGCAATAGAAAAGCAACACGAAAAAAATAAACTTACCCCAAGAGAACGCATTGCATACTTAACAGATACCGGAAGCCGCTTTATTGAAATAGGCTCCTTTGCAGGTTACGAAATGTACGAAGCAGAAGGCGGCTGCCCCGCCGGTGGCACCGTTGCCGGCATTGGTTATGTAAGCGGTCGCCAATGTGTCATTATAGCCAACGATCAAACTGTAAAAGCAGGCGCATGGTTTCCCATAACCGGAAAGAAAAACCTTCGGATGCAGGAAATAGCCATGGAAAACCATTTGCCTGTTATTTATCTGGTAGATAGTGCCGGTGTTTTTCTTCCGTTACAGGACGAAATTTTTCCCGACAAAGAACATTTTGGCCGCATTTTTCGCAACAATGCAAAAATGAGCGGTATGGGCATTACGCAAATTGCAGCCGTAATGGGTGCCTGTGTGGCAGGCGGCGCCTACCTGCCCATTATGAGCGATGAAACTTTAATGGTGGAGGGAAACGGCTCTATTTATTTAGCCGGGCCATACCTTGTAAAAGCCGCAATTGGCGAAGATATAGACAATGAAACCCTTGGCGGGGCCGCAACCCATACCGAAATAAGTGGCATTGCAGATTACAAGTTTAAAACCGAACAGGAATGTTTGGATCAGGTTAAAAAGATAATGGACAAACTCGGCCGCCCTGCAAGTGCCGGCTTTGATAAAACAGCAGCGCAATTACCTGCTAAAGATGCACCGGAGCTGTATGGCATTTTTCCCGAAGGCAACGCAAAGCCATACGATATAAGAGAAATTATAGAAAGAATTGTAGATGCTTCACCGGATAATCAATCGGAAACCTCATTCGATGAGTTTAAAAAAGATTATGGCAAAACAATCGTTTGTGGTTATGCCCGTATCGAAGGTTGGGCTGTAGGTATTGTTGCCAATCAGCGACTGATTGTAAAGAGTAAAAAAGGCGAAATGCAGTTGGGCGGCGTTATTTATAACGACAGTGCTGATAAGGCAGCCCGTTTTATACTCAATTGTAACCAAAAGAAAATTCCACTGGTTTTTTTGCAGGATGTAACAGGGTTTATGGTGGGCAGCCGCAGCGAACATAGTGGTATAATTAAAGACGGCGCCAAGCTGGTAAATGCCGTAGCCAATAGTGTAGTGCCTAAGTTTACAATCATCATAGGCAATAGTTATGGGGCAGGTAATTATGCCATGTGTGGCAAAGCCTACGACCCACGGTTTATTTATGCCTGGCCCACGGCCAAAATAGCAGTAATGGGAGGGGAGCAGGCAGCCAAAACCCTGCTACAGATTCAGGTAGCTGGTATGAAGGCAAAGGGCAAAGAAGTGAGCCCCGAAGATGAGCAGGTTCTGATGGATACCATTATGCAGCGCTACCAAAAACAAACTTCGCCACTTTATGCAGCATCAAGGCTTTGGGTAGATGAAATAATAGACCCTGCTGATACCAGAATGTTGATAGCAGAAGGCATAAAGGCAGCAAACCAAAATCCATATATAGCACCAATGCAATCAGGTGTATTTCAGGTTTAATTGATGTTCTTATTTGTACACATAAGGGCGTTAACATTTTTTTGATATTCGGAATTAATCACTATTTTCACCCCATCATTTTAACCAAGAACTAACCAGTTACATTATGAGAAAAAGAGCTTTTAGCAACATTCTTGCGGGTATTGGTGTGTCTTTTACATTGTTTTTTACAGCATGTGTTGAGGATACCAATCTAACACCACCACCACCACCAGATAACTCTTTTACAGAAGAATTCGATACTTTACAATCGTCTTGGGACAGAGGTTGGAGATTTTTAAATCACAGTACACCTGTAGGCCGCATTTGGGTTGATTATGCATCTCAATTTCCTACTTATCCTCATACTGATGATATTATTTATCATCCTGATTGGAAAAACGGAAACTCTAATTTTCCTTTCGGCGCTTTCTCTTCTAAAGCTACAAGAGAAGGCTATTTGGCTAACTGCTGGTCGGCTAATGGAAATTTTCCTGTACCAAATGGTTCCGCCGCAGCATATGAAGCCATGTGGATTAATAATTGGGCCGTATCACCGGAAACATTGATGAAAAACGGGGATAAAATCATTTTTTATACTCGTTGCGACACTACAGCCCGGTTACAGTTAAGGCTTAACAAAACCAATACCGGTTTTACCAATGTTGGTTATTCGCTTGAAGAATCCGGGGATTTTTCTTCTTTACTTTTAGATATCAATCCTAATTACTTGCCACAAGGCGTAAATGCATTTCCTGCCCGTAACTGGACTCGTTTTGAAGCAACTGTTTATGGTTTGGATAAACCAACTAAGGGTCGTTTTGCATTTCGTACTATGCTGCCTGCAACAAGAGGTAATATATGGGGACCACCAAATACTCCGCCAGCCAACAACCTAGGCGTGCTGCTTGGCAGATTAGAAGTGAGCATTTTGGGTATTGATAAAGTGCAATACATCAGCAAATAATTTTAAACAAAAGATTTACAATGAAGAGAAATAAATTTTTATTAGGTTTTGTATTGGTTAGTCTTGTAGCCTTTACTGCATGTGAGGACAATGATGTAACGGCTCCTGCATTACCGGCAGATGTATCGTGGGTTCAGGATTTTGATAGTATTAGTGCTGCCCACCGTCAGGGTTGGGTAACAGTTAATAATTCTAAACCAGTTGGTGTAGAAACCTGGACACAAGCTTATGCATATTACGAAAGTAAAAAAGGCTTTAACAATGGCATTCTTAATCCACAGTCTTACCTCTATAGCGGTAAAGACTTTATTTTAGCCACTTCTAACTGTGGTTACGATACAGCAAATATTAGTGCCTGGTTAATTTCGCCGAAAACAATGATGAAAAATGGTGACAAGATTATCTTTTATACCGGATCTCAGATTGCTGCAGGTGAAGCAGACAGGATGCAAGTACGTTTAAACCCAACAAACGGAACAGATAATGTAGGTAGCGATTCATCTTCTGTAGGAGATTTTAGAACTTTATTGCTGGATATTAACCCAACATTAGTTAAATCCGGCCCCGGCAGTTACCCACAAAAATGGACTAAATACAGCATAACACTTAACGGTTTACCAGCACCTGCTGTGCGCAGGTTTGCCTTTAGATATTATGTAGGCAATGGTGGTCCTTTAGGTCCTAATTCATTAGGTATCGGTATAGATAGTGTGGCTTTTGTTAGCGCAAAATAATTTATAATTTCAACCATATTTACAACCAACCTGCATTGCTGGTTGGTTGTTTTTTTTAGTATATAAAATGAAAGGTTTACCACCATATATACGCTTTTGGATATTTATTCTGCTAATGGCTTCCTGTAAACAAACAGAAAAGAAAGTAGTAAATAAAAGTGTTTTTACAGAACCAAGCCTTGCTATAGATCAGGGTAAACAATTATTACAGAACGGCGATCTCGTACTACGTACAGATGATGATGTGGTAAGTGCCTCCCTCAGAAATTTTTCGGTTACTGACAAATCTTTTTCGCATTGTGGTATTGCTTATTATGAAGATTCGGCATGGTATGTATATCATTTAATGGCCGGTGATGAAAATCCTTCAGATTTAATGGAAAGGGAACGATTTGAATCTTTTGTAAGTGCAAATAGAAAAAGCCGTTATGGTATTTTTCGTTACCAGCTAAGCACAGATGAAAAAGTGAAATTTCAAACGGAGGTTTATAGATTTATGGCCAATCATACCTTATTCGATAAAGACTTTGACCTGAAAACAGATGAAAAACTGTACTGTGCGGAAATGGTTTACAAAGGCTTAAAAACAGCAACAAACAACAGGGTAATTTTACCCGTAACAGTAAGAAAAAATTTTGATCCCAAGCGATATAAAAAATCCGGACCCGAATTAAAAAGGTTTGAGTTTGTAGCACTCGATAATTTATTCCTCAATCCGTTTTGTAAAGAAATAAAACGGTATCGCTATTCCAATACTTCATTAGAAAGAGAATAAAATGGTCACAATTTATACAGATGGCTCAAGCCGCGGCAACCCCGGACCGGGCGGCTTTGGTACTATTTTAATGGCAGGCCAACATAAAAAGGAACTAAGCCAGGGCTATAAATTTACCACCAATAACAGAATGGAATTGATGGCTGTGTTGGAAGGATTAAAAGCCCTGAAAAAGCCCGGCATAGAAGTAACGATTTACAGTGACAGCCAATATGTGGTGAATACGGTAGAAAAGGGCTGGCTTAAAAAATGGATTGTCACCAATTTTGCCGGAGGCAAAAAAAACAAAGACCTGTGGCTTGAATACCACCGCATAGCTAAAGAGTTTAAAGTAAAATTTATTTGGGTAAAAGGCCATGCCAATAACCCATTTAACAACCGCTGCGACGAACTTGCAACCATGGCAGCAGATAACGGGCCTCACCAGACGGACGAAGGATATGAAGCCGAAACCACCAATCTTTTTACAAAATGAACGAACCATTTTTGTGCAGCTGGAGTGGTGGAAAAGACAGTTGTTTCGCTTTTATAAAAGCATTGGAACAAGGTATGAAACCGGTTGTGCTGCTAAATGTATTGAACGAAGAAGGCAAAATTTCAAGGTCGCATGGCATTCCGTTGACGATACTGGAAGCACAGGCCGCAGCTATGAATATGCCACTGCACCCAATAAGTAGTAGCTGGAATGATTACGAACGAAAATTTATTGCTGCACTAACTGAGTTAACAGAAACCTACAAATTACGAGTCGCCGTTTTTGGAGACATAGACCTGCAGGCACATCGGGATTGGGAAGAAAAAGTGTGTGCAGCCGTTAATGTAGAAGCCATCCTTCCATTGTGGCAACAAGACCGGCGCCGCCTTGTAAATGAGATGCTGGCAGCAGGTATTGAAACCATGATTGTTAGTTGTAATGAAGTAATGGGAGAACCGTTTCTGGGTAAAACCCTCACTTCTGAACTCATTGATGAACTGGAAGCTTTAGGTGTAGATGCCTGCGGCGAAAACGGGGAGTTTCATACGCTGGTACTCAATTGCCCGGTATTTACACAAAAAATAAATGTTGTGGTAACTGATAAAGTTTGTCATCAGGGCTACTGGTTTACAGCGCTGAAACTAGCTGATAAACCTTTTAATTAACCATTAACAGCGCCAACCGTTTTGGGTAATCTACCCGAAAGCCAACTCTCCTTAACAGGAACCAGCCATTTTTCCAGCAAGTCTTTTTTATTAAGAACGGTGTTGTTAAAATAAATGGTATCTGCATTTACAAAACCGTTTTCCAAGGCGTGGTTCAGATGGGCAAGTGGCAACATCTGTACCTTGTCTTTTATTACAAAAGCAAGGTTCATTCTGTCGAACATGGTTACTTTAAATTGTGCTTCTATTTGCTTGATAAGCCTTACAGAACTATCTGTACTGCAACCACTGACGCCTGTTTGGGCTTCATCGGCCATAATAACCACAAATTGTCCAAAGAGTAAATTGGCGTAGCCTTTTACTGTAGCACCATGGCTAAGCCAGCCGGCCACAAAGTCCTCCATCATCACTTCTATTTCCAAAGCTTCGCTCATAAAAAACAGGCGGTTACTCTGGTAAATCCACACACGGCTGCTATCGCTAAAATCGGCTGGTATAATGTC
>JAYUTQ010000547.1:0-2761 GCA_043755055.1 Chitinophagaceae bacterium
AAGATAGGAAACGCAAGAAGTGTCGCTAATCACAATCATACTATAGATGTTTTTTTACCTCATCAAATTCCGATTGCAACATGTCATCACTTCCTATCCAATTAATTTGTCTTGTTTTCAATTCGCTATAAAAATCCATTTTGCTGATGCCGGCAACTTTTGCAGCTACACCAGCAGATACATTGCCGTGCTTAAAAACAAAACAAGCAATTTCTACCAACAGTTCTTTTTTAGAGACATTGGCATTAGTCATTAGTTCATCTGGAAGTTCAAGTGTCATTACAGCTATAATTTATCACAAGTTAAAAAACATTTGAAGAAAGGCATTCCTGATTTATTTCAAATAATTCTCAATAGCGTTATCATACAGATCTTTCCATGCTGCAATACCGCCCCAGTTTTCTTCGCCAATGGTGATATCGGCAGCGGTTACTTCACCCAAAATACTATGAGCAATAGAAGCTGGTTTTAATGCCGCTTCCAATGCAGCAAGACCTTCGGCAGCTACAGAAATCACTACCCTGCTTTGTGCTTCGCCAAATAAATAACTGTCCATCCGCATGGAAGTATCAGCAGCAATGGAAAAACCAAGGTTCCGCTTAAAGCCGCTCTCACAAAGGGTTACAAACAAACCGCCTTCACTAATATCGTGGGCAGATGCAATTAACTTTTGGCTAATTAATGCAGCTACTGTTTGTTGCAATGTAAATTCTTCTTCTAAATTAAAATGTGGCGCCGGACTAAACTCAACGCCATGTATTTTATGTAAATATTCAGAAGAACTGATGTCGTTGCGGCTTTGGCCAATCAACACAATTACGTCGCCGGCCTTTTTAAAATCCAGCGTCATTTTATTTTTTACATCGGCCAACAAACCTACCATACCAATGGTTGGCGTTGGGTACACCGCACCCTCGGGGCCCTGATTATAAAAGCTCACATTACCACCCGTTACCGGTGTATTGAATTTTATACAGGCTTCGCCCATGCCCTTAATGCTTTGTACAAACTGCCAGTACACTTCGGGATCGTATGGGTTACCAAAGTTGAGGCAATTGGTTACGCCAAGCGGTTCGCCGCCGCTGCATACAATGTTCCGGGCACTTTCGCTAACGGCAATCATCGCACCAACGTACGGATTGGCATATACATATTTGCTATTGCAATCCACGCTCATCGCAATGCCTTTTTGTGTGCCTTTAATCAGGCTGATGGCCGCATCGCTTGGCTCGTTGGTAGTTAGCGTTCCGGTTCCTACCATGCTGTCGTACTGGGTATAAATCCAGCGTTTGCTGGCAATGTTTGGTATTTGTATCAGTTGCTCAGCCGTGGCTTTTAAATCTTTTGGCAGTTCTATTCCATCTATGTTGTAATTCAATTGATTGGCTACATATTTGGCTTCGGTGTAAGGCCTGTCGTACACGGGTGCTCCGCCGCCCAATACCAACACCCGTGCAGGAATGGAGGCTGCCAGTTCGCCTTCGCTGTAAAAATTCAGCAACCCATCTTCGGTTACATGTCCTATTTCTTCGCAAGGCAGATCCCATTTTTCAAACACTTTCAGCACCGCTGCTTCCTTTCCTTTTTCCACACAAATCAGCATCCGCTCCTGGCTTTCGCTAAGGAGCAGCTCCCATGGTTTCATGTTTTTTTGGCGTGTAGGCACTTTATCTAAGTCAATGTACATACCACATTCGCCTTTGGCACTCATTTCGGCAGTGCTGCAAATAATGCCTGCGGCACCCATATCCTGCATGCCCACAATGGCATCGGTATCCATTAATTCCAAACAAGCTTCCAGTAATTTTTTCTCCTGAAACGGGTCGCCCACCTGCACGGCAGGTAAGTCTTCGGCGCTGTCTGCTGTAATTTCTGCAGATGCAAAACTGGCACCGCCAATACCATCTTTACCCGTGGCACTACCTACAATAAATATGGAATTGCCTACGCCTTTGGCTACGGCACTAATCGTTTTTCCTGCTTCCAAAATGCCCACACTCATGGCATTTACCAGCGGATTGGTGTGGTAGCAATCTTCAAAATATACTTCGCCGCCCACGGTTGGCACGCCAAAGCAATTGCCATAATGGCCTATGCCATCCACCACACCGGCCATTAAATGTTGGGTTTTGGCCTCTTTTAAATTACCAAAACGAAGGCTGTTTAACTGGGCAATTGGCCTGGCACCCATGGTAAAAATATCCCGGTTAATACCGCCTACACCCGTAGCCGCCCCCTGAAATGGCTCTAAAGCAGATGGGTGATTATGGCTTTCTATCTTAAAAACGACACCCAGTCCTTCGCCAATATCCATGAGGCCTGCATTTTCTTCACCTGCTGCTACCAGCATTTTTTCGCCGGTGCGGGGTAAGGTTTTTAGCCATTTTATGGAGTTTTTATAACTGCAATGTTCGCTCCACATACCACTAAAGGCACAGAGCTCATTAAAGTTTGGGGTACGGCCAAGAGCCGTTTTTATCATCTCGAATTCTTCGGCGGTAAGGCGAAGTTGTTCGGCGGTTTTTGCGGTAATTTCCATATTGCTGCGAAGGTAAGGGGATGGGGTTTAGGGTGTTTAAGCATCCATATTTTGGTGAAGAAAATGTTCAATATTCAACGGGCAATTTTCAATGCTCAATTGGAAAACACGAATGATTTTTACCAATAACTATTTAAAAATTCAGGTAGAGGCACAAAAAGTCGGGGTGCTGCATAAATATCCACCGCTGGCGGGGGTGGTCGGTTCTTGCCGACCGGGGGT
>JAYUTQ010000548.1:0-2758 GCA_043755055.1 Chitinophagaceae bacterium
CAGCCGACGGTACATTAGCAGCATTGTTAGGGGCTTCGCCGGGTGCTTCTACATCGGTAGCCATTATGCTCAATGTAATACAGCAATGTTTTACCGCTAATATGGCTACAGAAGAATGGCAGCAAAAAACAAAACAGATGATTCCTTCTTTTGGAAAGAAATTAACTGACAATCCGGAGGTATGTGATGAGGTGAGGGAGTGGACGGGTAAAGTTTTAGGGCTTGTGAAATTGTAAAAAAAGAGGCCAATAAATCTTAAAAGATTTACAGGCCTCAATATTCATCTATTCCACCAAAGTTTATTCTACCCTAAGCTGCAACCTCACTTTATTCTTACCGTCAGATACTTCCACTATGTAAATATCAAATGGGAGGTTAGTAACATTAAGGGACACATTTTTTGAATTGGCAGGGTATTTATAATGTTTTCTGATATTGCCGAATTTGTCGAGTACTGTAATTGCTGTGATACTTGTTAATTGTGTAGACGTATCTTTCTTGTTTACTTCTTTTAGTTTTATTGTAGTTCTATCCTTTGTAGGGTTTGGATACATGTCAATATTTGGAGGAGCTGGACGGCCGTACGAAGCATGTCGAATATACTCGGCCTCTACCTCGGAACTATTACAAGTAGTTTCAATTACCACCTTCACTATATTAGAACCAATATGGCTATTATCTATACCATTACTACAGGTGCAAAAGTAATATTCACCTTGCCCTTCGAGTACCAATAATCCATTAATGTACCATTTATAATATGTATCAGATGGTGTAGTATTTACCGAAAAGGACAAATGTTCATTCGGAAAATAATCGTATAAATTACCTTGAATTATCCGTTGAAAAGGACTGTACCCAATTGTAGCATCAATTGTGCCACAGGGAGTTGTTACTACCACTTGAGCAGTACCATTAGTGCCTGTTACATTAATTGAATTGGTACTGGTAACTATTGAGGTAAGTGTTCCGTTAATTAATAAATCACCGCCTACAGACCATGCGTAGCTAGTTGCATTTGATATATTAGATGTAACTGTAGCCTTGTTGCAGCCTGTTTGTTCAATATTTAATTGAGCATTAGGAGAATAGCAATCATCAATTTGTGTACAACCAAGATTATTAGGTTTATTCTCCATTTCATTAAAAATCCATTCGGCATTTCTTTTAGTAAAAGCTGTATGGTTTATATTGTAGAAATTTATAGGTTGCCCGCTATTGGTACTTGAAAATTTTTCCTGAGCAATATATTTTACGCTACGACTACCAGCCTGTCCATCAATTGGGAAAATATAACTACGATTAAATGAATTAATATTCGCATTCTCAACATCTAATGAACTTGTAATTGGTACGAATGTTATTAAATCCTGTTGGTAAGGCACATTAAAATTTATGTTAACATTAAAGAAAACATAAGCATACGATCGCAGAAAAAGACCTACAACAGTGTTTTGGGATATGGACGGGTTGGGTATTGATATATCTGCACCAATACCGCCATTGCGGTTACTTAGCGATTGTGTACTTCCCGGCACTACATCCCATGGAATAATACCCGCAGGTGATGGACGTGAATTATTAAAAGTGGTTATCCATCCTGTACCAATCACCCCATAAAAGAATCTTATGTTCCTTTGCATTTTTGTATGGGCAACTATATTGCTACTTCCTATTTCAGGCAAGGCATTTATAATAGCTTTTAGTTTATATTTTGTACTCATGAAAATGCCCATAAATAAACGAAGCTTTGCTATATCATCTTCATAATTGATGAAATTACTGCCAGCTACAGCAACTCTTACACCACATTGGCTCCCTTGCGAAATCGCTTTAAATATGTAAGCCGGTTGTGGGCCGGTACTTATGAAATCCACCATCTGCCTGTAAGGTCCGTTTGGAGCTAAAAAACTGTTGAAGCTATAATTACCATGACCATCTAATACCCTGACAATCAACTGATTTTCGGTGGCAGCCTGTTGGTTTAATAAATAGAATTGCTTTAGTTTTTCACTGGACTCCTTAAATTTCGAACCAAGGATAGTCATTTCGCCTAAATCATACAAAAAATGCTGTAGGCCTATAGGAATATTGGCACCCTGATGTGGACTATCCTGTGTAAGTAGCAATCTTGTTTGCGTTGGTTGAGAACGTTTTGTCATACTTGCAAGACAGTACCGGCTTACCAGGCCGCCCATACTTATACCCATAACTACATTTTGTTCCAACTGGCCTACAGCATTCAATACTTTTTTGGCGTTTACCCAATTAATTATTTCCTCAAGATTTTCAGCATTACCAGGTATGGGATCCATAGTATAATAATCCACAAAAATTAAATCATATCCGGCTTCATCATCTAACTGGCCGTTGAGGTCATAATTGGTTCTTTGATTTAAGTCGTTCCAATCTTTAATAAGGGTATTTACATTGTAATTTTCCTCTTTTATTCCTGGAGCTATATCATGTATATCATATCCTTCTACCACAATAAATGGCTTTACTATTTTATCAGCTAATCCAGTACCTGCTCTTTTTTTACTGTATCTTATATATACTTTTGCTTGTTTATAATTTATTCGGGCTTGAGTTATATAATTGGGATTTGAAAGTTCAGTAAGTGTAAAACTAGCAAACCTGCTTTGGAAGGATGCGGGATTATTTACCTGAACATATTGGTGGCTGCTGCTATAAAGGGTGCTGCCATCGCTACAAAAAATTTGTTACAAAAGTATTGTGTAGCGATGGCAGCACCCTT
>JAYUTQ010000549.1:0-15230 GCA_043755055.1 Chitinophagaceae bacterium
CTTAACCCTCCGCACTGGTTCGTGGCCCACGAACCGGAAACTGTGGGGCATGTTGACGAATATAAGTGAGGTATTAAATTCATTCCGGTTCGTGGGACACGAACCAGTGCGGAGGTGCGGAGTGGAAAAACTACTTCGTAATAATATACACCAGCGAACTGCAGGTGTCTTTGTTTCGCAAGGCGTTCCAATTACTTTTTAAACCGTTTAAAAAAGCGGCTAGCAAATTACTTTTCTCATTTTTGTATTGTTCACTCAGCATAGCAATGTAAAACGCATCCAGCCACATGGGCTTGGTGGTGGTTACTTTAAGTCCATGTGCAGCGGCCAGTTTACGCACTGCCGATGGCGAAAAATGGTAGAGATGGCGGGGAACATCGTAAGCTGCCCAATATTCGGCATAAATAGTTGCGTCTTTACTGGTATAGTTAGGCAGGGCTATAAATGCTACACCATCTTTTTTCAAAACCCTCTTTATCTGCTCCATGTAATCATGCAACTGATGCACATGTTCCATTACATGCCACATGGTTACCGCATCAAACTTTTCTGAAGGCAGGTCAAATAATTTTTCAGAAGCCTCAAGCCGCAGGTGGTATTTTTCGTTGCAAACTTTACGGGCTCCGGCATCAGGCTCAAGACCAGTAACACTCCAGTTGGCAAAATTTCCTACTTTGTTAAGAAAAGCACCGGTGCCGGCACCAATATCCAATAAGGTTCCGGTTTTAAGATTGAGGCCTGTATGGCGTTTTACCAAATTTAACTTCCAGTTAAGGGTGTAGTTACGGGCTATCTTGTACAGTTTATTTTCCAGCCCTTTTCCGGTATCGCTGTGCGAAATGTAAGTGTCGCTTTGATAGTATGGACCAATGGCTTCCTGTGCAGGCACATGCTGTGTAAAACGCATGGCACATTCGGCACATTGCCACACTTCAAAAAGCTCGTTGCTAACGGTGTAATCTTTGCACACCAATGCTTTGCTGATAGATTGACTGCCGCAGCAGGGGCAATCCATCCTTGTTATTGTTAAGCCCATCTTAATAGTTGTATAAAATAAACATTGGTGGCAAAAATACCGTTTACCACGTATCGCTCGGCGTGGATTTATACAGTTACTTTGATCTAATGCGAATGAAATTTTTATATGAAAAAGTTGCAGTTACCAGTTCATACAAGCCACTTATAAACTTGGCATCAGGCAATCATTTTATCATGTAGATTTGGCCATCGGCTAAAAATTATGGATTATGCTTACAAAATGAATCTTAACACCAACCCTACCCACCGGATTTTAATTTGTAGAAAATATGGAGACACCATCTTTTGCCGCCAGGCTTAAATACTTTTCATTGTTCGTTCCTTTCAGGCTGTACCTGTTGCTTTTTGTAGTGGGTATTTATTTAGTTAATTTATGGCTTAATACACAGCACACAGGCATCGAATCTTCATTTACAGCAGTATTGGTGTTGCTTACTAAAGTGCTCCTGTATTTTGGCGCAGCCTTACTCATTTTAAGTTTGCTAAGTGTATTGGTTCCCTGGATTATTTTTTTGGTGAAAAAGAAAAGTGGTGGCGTAAAAGTAAAAATAGATACGGCTGTAAAAGAAATGGAAGGCAATGCTAAGCAGTTGGTAAAAATGCAGGTTTATCAGTTATTACAGCCGCCATTTGGTTTTTTACGGTATCGCCTTGTTTACGATGGTCAAAAGTTGTCACCAAAATTTTCTACGATTGACCAAAAACTAAAAGTGCAATTTTTTTCATCTACACAGGAAGGGTTGTACAACTGGCCATTGCCCGAAATAAAAGAATACAACATTGAAAAAATGGTGGTGTATTTCGAAGACATTTTTCAGTTTTTTTCTTTCAGTACCACAGTACCGATTGCGGATACTTTTTTTACCAAACCAGCGAAAAAAGATGTGAGTGAACTCAATCTGGCTCCCAAAAAAACCGAAGAACAAAATACCAGAATAGAAGAACTACGCCGGGTAGATGGCGAATATTTAAACTATAAAAACTTTGAAGACAACGACGATGTACGCCGGATCGTTTGGAAAGTATATGCTAAAAACAAGGAGCTCGTAGTACGCACTCCGGAAATACTAGATCCATTTGCATCGCATATTTATTTATACGCCAGTTATCTGGATGGCATAAAAGCATGCGACCAAACCATAATTGCACAACGTGGCCTCAACTATTACAAAACTTCTATTTGGAGTGTGTACAATCAGTTGAAAAAACAGGGCTTTGAAGTTCGCTACATTCCTGATCAGGATTTAAAGGCAGGCAGCAATACCTACGCAGATGCTAAGGTGCAATATAATATTAGCCTGAGCGGCTGGCACCGTACCGGTATGCTTAAAGAATATGTAAATGCTAAAGTGGCTTCTGTAGTTTGCATATCGTCGCTTACACCCGTTGGTCAGGTAAATGAATTGCTGGATGTGGTTTCTAAAGACGCTTCAATTATTTTCATCCGGTTAAGCAATAGTTTTAAAAAACAGGGCATTATAAAATTGATGCGTTGGATTTTTTTACAGGAAGAAAAAGAAGCCGACAACCGCAACCTGATGCAATGGAATATGAGTAGCGATAAAAGAAAAATGATGCAGAATGAAAAAGCCATTGGTGATGTTTTAAAAACGGCAGATTTGAAAGTGATTGTGATTTAAAAGCCCCCTCTGACTCCCCCGGTAAGGGAGAACAAAACCGTGCTAAGAAACACAAATTGTAAAACAATAAAGAGGGCTTCAGTTTGGAAATGTAAAAAAGACAATGTGGTAGAACTAATGTTTGGCTTAGTACAAAAGCACCGTCCTTCTCCGATAGGAGAAGGATAAGAGGATGAGGCCCCCGCTGACAAATGACTATTGACAATGAACAAATGACTTCACCTATCTCACCATTCACGAAACAGATTTTAATAAAAAATGAACATAGGAAGAATACATAGTAACAGAAAGCTTTTTGCACAAATAATATTACTCGGCGTACCCACGGTACTCCTGGCTTTTTATGTGCTAAAACAAGCCAACGATTTTTTTGCCATCCTTCAAAACGACTGGTTTTACCAAACCATTTATTTTGGTAGCGGGTTAATTGCAGCCTTGTTTTTTTATGCTTTCCGGTTTCGGTTATTACTACGGCAGCCGTATTGCTGGCGGTACTTTATGGTGGTTATAAAATGATTGGCGGCGTAACGATTGGTGAGTTTGATGCCTTTTTTGCTTCGGTAAAATTCTTTGTTTTTGCGTTCCTCTTTTCGCTGGGATGGTTTACAGGCTTCGGTTTCAGCAGGGCAAGGTACTACACTATTGGCTGGAGTGTGTTTCTTTTAGCTGCCATGATATTGGTAGTTAGCCGCCTGCCCGAAGTAAAAGTGGATACCATCATTACCACCTTTGTACCTACGCTGGCCTATAGTTTTTACATTATCTACATGAGCGAATTAATACGCAACATGAACGAAGATGAACCTTCGTTTGTGTGGTATATTATGAAGCGGTTTTTGGCTTTTGGTGTAGTGGCAGGCATGTTAATTGCCGGGCTGTTATTTTTCTTTAACAGCGATTTTGAAGGCATAGAAAAAGAATGGGGCGGTGGCGGAAAAGGCAAAGAGGGTAAAGGCAGCGGCGGCAACAGCCTTACCAAACAGGAAAAAGATGGCGGCGTTAGCACTCAGAACAGTATGGGTTTGGATGGCAATAACAATCAGGATAAGAATAAGCAAAAACGACTGCTATTTGTATCAAAACTCGACAACTATTTTGAAGATGGCACAACGCCCAATCCGCTTTATTACATCACCAATTATTTTACCAAGTTCGATCTGGAAACGCAGCAGTTTGAGATAGATAGTGCTATGCCGTATAACGATCATTTTAATCCGGATCCGAGCCAAACCACCCTTTATTTTAATAAAAGCGATACTACAGTACTCCGCAAAATGCTGGCTACTAAAATGCGTAAAACCATCGATGCAGAGATTTATAAAGTGATGCTTTCGAAGAAAAGTTTTACTGCACCGGCCACCGCATTTTTTGTACAACCTATTGCAGTACCCAAAGAAGATAGCGGCAAATACACAAGTGCCTACCGTGCCAAAATGAATGTGAGTGCTTTAAACAGTGCCTATTTTGTGTACAATCCCGCAGGTAACAAGCAGCTGGAAAAGTTTCAGGAAGAACGTTTTGAAGAATTACGGACTGTAAAAGATTATGCCGGCGTGCCGCAGGATTTTATGAAATATTACACTTTCATGCCCCGTGGGGCAGAGTTTGATTCTATCGGCACTTTGGCAAAAGAAATTGTAAGAAAGGCCGGCGCCAAATCTTATGTAGATCACATTGTGGCCCTGCGGAGTTATTTTTTATCTGTAGATGAAAATAAAATTCCGTTATACAGTTATACAGATAACCCCGGCGTACCGGGTATGCCAAGTGCTAACAAACTCACTTATTTCTTGTTTCAAACAAAAAAGGGTTACTGTGCCTATTATGCCGGTGCCACGTTGTTTTTGTTACGGGCATTGGGCATCCCAAGTCGTGTAGCTACCGGCTTTTTAACCGTGGATAGAAGTTCCAAAAACCCGGGCTGGTATTTCTTTTACGAAGATCAGGCCCATGCATGGGTGCAGGCATATTTTCCCGGTTATGGCTGGATAGATTTTGACACCACCGTACCCAACCGTGAACAACAGGAAGCTCCACAACCCGATGAAACGCCGCCATTAACTATGGACCGTGCATGGCTGGTAGCCAACGGAAAAGTGACCAGTATTGACACTGCAAAGAAACTGGTAGCCATCAGCATGAATAAAATGGTGTATTGGGACGACCCTTACGAACTGGTGCATAATGTGCCCGTTACGCTGGATGTAAAGATTGCAAAGTTTACCAAAGACACAGGCGTAGCTGCATTGAGCGATGTAAAAATTGGTAATGAAATAACAGCGGTGAGTTATGCTGAAGCCTTTAAAAAATTACCTCCCAGAGAAGATGACAGTGCCATGGGTATCATCAAACGGTTTCCTGACCCTGCACCTGTGGATGAAGTAAAAATTATGGCCGATGATGAAGCGAAAAAGGATGAAGTAAAAAAAGAAGAACCTACAGAATTGTTTAACTGGCAACGTACTTTCTGGATTACTGTAGGCACCATTGGCTTTTTGCTATTGCTCGTTTTCTCCTTGCCATGGCTTATTTTCCGGTATTTACATTTCAAGGCTAAGAGCGGAAACGGCGATTTAAAACAGCAGGCTTACAATAAATTCATGGCCTCTACATATTACTTAAATCAGGTAGGTTATAACCGTGGCGAAAAAACCACATTACAATTTGCCAAAGAAGTGGTAGATCCAACTTTTAAAACACAGCTGACACCGTTTATGAACACCTACCTGAAAACCAAGTACAGCAGCCAGCCACTAGATGGATACGATGAAAAAATCATTAACGCATTTTACCCTAAAATATGGCAGGATGTAAAAGGACAATTACCGGTAAAAACAAGGTTCCCGAGGTTCCTGAATATTTTTAGAACCGTGCAGTTTTTTGTGAAACCGAAGTTGAAATAATGGATAATGAATCAATTGATAATTGATAATAAAAAAGCCAACCAGTAATAAAAATGCTTGTCAAAAAAAAGCACATTTCCTAACCCAAGGCATCAGCCTTGGGAAATAAAATAAAAACCACATAACAAATATGGAACAAACCATCAACACCGAACAGGCACTTAACAACATTCAGCGGCTAACCGATAACATTGAAAAAGTAATTCGTGGCAAGCGGAATCAGATACAGTTTATTTTGACAGCCTTGCTGGCCAAAGGCCATATTTTGATGGAAGACAACCCCGGAACCGGAAAAACGGTAATGGCCAAAACCCTTGCCCAGAGCATTTCTTCGGGCATCAATTCCAGCGGTGCTAATTTTAAAAGGGTACAGTTTACGCCGGATTTATTACCAATGGATTTAATAGGCTCACACATTTTTGATGACGATAAAAAGGAATTTATTTTTAAGAAAGGGCCGTTGTTTTGTAACCTTTTACTGGCAGATGAAATAAATCGTGCCTCACCAAAAGTACAGAGTGCCTTACTGGAGTGTATGGCCGAGCAACAAATTACTATGGGTGATACCACCTATAAACTGGAAAGGTTGTTTTTTACCATTGCTACGCAAAACCCGATAGAAATGGAGGGCACTTATCCCCTGCCGGCTGCACAGCTTGACCGTTTTTTTATAAAAATTATTTTTGGCTACGTAGATGAAGAAACAGAATTGGACATCTATAAAAACTACCTCGGCATTGCCCATAACCTGGAAAATATTGAGCAGGTTTTAAGCATGGAAGAAATTCTGTTTTTGCAAAACGAAACAGAAAAGGTTTTTGTGCATGAAGAGATTGTAGTGGCCGTCCGCAACATTATCTGGGCAACCCGTAAAACGCCGGATATTATTTTGGGCGGCTCCACACGTAGTGGTATTACATTTTTAAAATGTCTGAAAGCATTTGCATTGGTTAACGGCCGCACTTATGTAACCGAAGATGATGTGCAACAACTCACCAAACCAGTAATGGAACACAGGATGATTTTTAGGAATAAAGAAGCGAAGGCTACGGCACTGAATAAAATTATAGAGGTGGAAATGGACAGGCTGAATAAGTTGAAGATTAATAAATAATAACTCAAAACCAGTCCTTAAAAAAGTTTTAAATATCCAGTCCTTGCGAGGGTTCCTGCCCAAAGCAATCTCTAGGATTTTAAAAACTAATAGGCTGCTTTACACGTCCAGGAGGTTGCTTCGTTGGGGCAAGAACCCCGCCTCGCAATGACGAGAATTTTTAAAGAACAAACCGATACATGAAGTTAAAAATCACCATATTATTTGCTCTGTGCCTGTTGCTTACCGGCTACTTCGCCATGGCACAAAGCCCTGCGGCACGGTACGAAATAGATGCAAAACGGAACGGCGTACAACCTACCGATAAGGATGCACTACCAAGAGGAAGGGAATTTATACGGCTCGACACCACGTACTATGTAGGCTGGTATTACACCGGCATGTATAAGTACGACAGATCTGCAGATTATGCCGGATTTCATAACGCAGTTCCTGATCTTAAAAAAGCATTTTTATTGCTGGAAAAAGATTTTAAAAGTGTATTGGTGAATCTGTTTAGCACACCCATGTTTTATATACAGAACAATGTAAAATTCAGCGATTATTTGGTAATTGCAAGAACATTGAGAGATGCTTACGAAAACCTTGAAATGCCCGACAGCAGTATGTGGGTGCTGGATTTGGTGGGTCGTAAAAACTTTAAACGGGATTTTTTAGGCGTTCCGCAAATGAAAGCATGGACGGTACACCGCAATCGTTTTTTTACCAATAAAGATTTTAAATGGTTGAAAAATTCTGTTGCCGAAAATGAAAAACTGGCCTTGGATTTTTGTTATCAGGGCCTTGCAAATATTCGCCGGAACAAAGCTGCAAACGACCCATGGTTTGGCCCAACCCACGACCAAACAGACAATCAGTTTGTGTACCATTATCTGGCCCTGTTACAATGCTACAATAAGCAGTACGATAGTGCCGAATACTACTACGATAAAATGAAATATGCCGGATACATCAGCTGGAATAATTATGGCAATATGCAAAGTGAAATTGGAGAATTTAAAAAATCGGAAGAGAACTATGGCAAGGATAAATACAAGTACACAAGTGAAAAATTTCTACGGGAACCATTCTACTACATCCCTACCCTTCGCATTTATGCAGGCGATACTAAGGAAGCTATGAGGGTATCTACAGAGGCCATTGTAGAAAGTAATTCTACTCCAGGTTTTGGCTGGTACAATCTTGCCCTTGCCCGTAGCTATTTGTACGATGGGCAATTAGATAGCGCCGACCTTACCATTGAAAAAGCAAAAGAATTTAAAGAGCTGCATATTGGCACAACGCTTACACAATCGCAATACGATTTTACCGTAGGTACGCTAAAGCTTGTGTGGTACAATATGAAAATCGAACAGCTAAAATTCCTGAATGCCAATTGGTGGTATTCGCCAAAAGTGCTGGGGCAATTGGGTAATCTGCTGGTAAATAAATACATGCACCAATATGTAATGGCCACAAAGCTTGCCGCCAATCCCGAACGGGAAAGAATTGTGTACGAATTATTTTGTGGCGAAGGCACTACCACTTTCGACGAAAGCTGGTATTTGCTTAAAGATTTCAGCACTGGATTTTTTATTAAAAAAATGGACAACTACCTGCAGAATGATCCACGCAAAAACATAAAGCGATATTTCAATCTATTTAAAACACAACTTGAATGGAAAGACGGTAATGAGAAAGAGGCAAAAGCGGAGTATGAAAACATGCTGAACACCACCCTGCTAGATACCGCTTACGAAAAATTGTTTTTGGCCAGGATGTATGAAGGCCTTGCAAAGAGTTACAATGAAGACAACGAAAAAAGCAAAGGTGCTTTTTATACCAATCTTATGTATGAGCATTTTGCGCAATTGGTGCCATACAGCGGATTGCCTGTTAAAGTAAAACTGAACGTTAGCGGTGCCGATGATGATGTAACCAAAGAAGTGATAAAAGAACTTAAAAACACCAATATAAAATTTGTAGATGTGGCTGATGAAAACACGATTACCGCAACAGTAATTTTTACTAAAAAAGGAATTAAATACCAGGTAAACGTGGCTGCCCGTAGTGCCAGTAATCTTAACATTACAAAACAAAATGTGCCGCTCTTTTTCTTTATAAAACCCGAAGGAGCAGGCAAAGAAATAGCCAAACGGATATTCGGTAGCAGCGGAGCATTGGAGCTGGAGCCACCGGCTGAACCAGTTGCAAAAAAATAATTGGTTTTTTAGAAAAGCTAATTGCCAAAATTCATTTACACCACCAGAAAACAAAAACACCTTTCAGAGAAAACGAATTCAATCGTCTTTCTGAAAGGTGTTTTAGTTGGAAATGGTTTTATAACAATTGTACTTACAATTTGGTCCAAACCACGAAGTGGTTTAATAATAATAGCCACGGGTGTAACCCGTGGTTAAAGTAATTTTGCCATAACTACCCCAAAGGGGTTGAACCGATTAATCTGAGTGTTAAGCGCTGTATTCATTAGTTTAACCCCTCTGGGTAAGGAATTGTAAATATTAATATAACCACGGGTTACACCCGTGGCTACTGTTGTTAAACCCTTTTCAGGGTTAAAGGGTTGGACTATTAAAATGTCCAACTGGTATTACCTCAAATATTTATTTACAACGAAGCCATATCAATTACAAACCTGTAACGAACATCGCTTTTCAGCATCCTTTCGTAGGCTTCGTTTATCTGTTGCATTGGTATTACTTCCACATCGCTCATAATATTATGTTCGGCACAGTAGTCTAGCATTTCCTGGGTTTCTTTAATACCGCCAATAAGGGAACCGGCAAGGCGGCGGCGCTTCATAATAAAATTAAAAGCATGTATTTGTGGGGCTTCCGTAGGTACGCCAAGCATTACCATGGTACCATCGAGTGCCAGCAAACCCATGTAGAAAGCAATATCATGCGGAGCAGAAACGGTGTCGATAATAAAATCAAAATAGCCGCTGTATTTCGCTATCACATCTTTATCAGAAGTCAATGCAAAGTTGTGGGCTCCCAGTCTTTTGGCATCTTCTTCTTTGGATGGAGAGCCGCTCAACATAGTAACTTCTGCACCCATAGAAACGGCAAATTTTACAGCCATGTGGCCAAGGCCGCCCAAACCTAAAATTCCAATCTTGTGGCCTTTACCCATTTTCCACTCCATAATGGGTGAATATGTAGTGATACCTGCACAAAGCAACGGTGCCACCCTCGACAAGTCAAGATTGGGGCTAATAGTTAACGTGTAAGCTTCATCTACCACAATGCTTGATGAATAACCGCCGTAAGTAGGTTTACCTTCTTTATCAATACCATTGTAAGTTCCTACCATTCCGGTATCGCAATATTGCTCCAGGCCGGCAGCACAACTTGGGCAGGTACGGCAGCTATCTACAAAACAGCCTACACCGGCTAAATCGCCTTCCTTAAACTTTGTAACATGATCTCCTACCTTGATTACCCTTCCAACAATTTCGTGGCCGGGAACCATGGGGAAAATGGAGTTGCCCCACTCGTTTCGAACCTGATGAATGTCTGAATGACAAACACCACAATATAAAATCTCTATTTGCACGTCGTGTGCACCCACTTCTTTTCTATCAATACTAAAAGGTGCCAATGGGGAGGTGGCATTTTGCACTGCGTATGCTTTTATTGCGGTCATATAAATTTGTTTTATTTGATTTTTTAAACAGTTAAAGGAATGTAAGGTTGCAGTTTTTACGCAACCAACAAATTTTATTCTTTAAAATGTAATAGCCAACCGAAACAATATTATTTTACTGTAAAATAACCGATCCCGGAATCACAATCATTTTACCAGCCTTTACTGTAATGCTGGCACTGGTTGAAATACGTTGCGATGGGATGTTCAACACACATTGACCACCCGGCGAAGGGTTTATTTCTATGGCACAGTTGGCAGGAAGAATAGCAGGTGGAATGGTATTATCGGTCCAGTTAGATGGCACATCCCAATTACCATTGCCTGTAAAAGTATAAGTAATAGGTGTGGATACCGACCGGCAAATGTTGAGCCCCCAACCTGTAAGATTACCGCCATCACCGGAATAATTGTCTAAAATGGTCAATGTCCAGGTACCGGCACTATTTTGATTATCGAAGGCCGACAATAATTGAAGTGGCTTCACAGTAATGCCCCCAATAAAATTACATGGTATGTTACCCGCAGCTTCATCATCAAGGTTAAGGTTGAAATTTTGATAACGGGTAACGCCATCATCACAAACATTTTCTAATAACATAACCGTGGTATTTGCCGGGCTTCTTAAAGAAAATACCAGATCTGCTGTCCAGGTATGTGTACCAACAAGGCCAACTACATTTACATCTGTAATGGTTACCCCGGATGCAGCAGGAATTACCAAACTTGAAGTTATCTGACCGTCTGTAGGAATCGTTTTAGGAACATCTGTACTGGTAAAAGTGGTGCATTGATTACTGGCTGTTTTAAAAATAGAGCTTGCCGATGGAGCCCCTGTACCACAACCATTGGTTGTTTTTACACGCCAGTAGTAAGTAGTATTTTCTGCTAACGGTGTTGTAAGTGTGTATGATGTTGTAGTGATGCCGGCAATAGTTTGAGCAATAACACCAAAACCGGATGATGTGGAAATTTCTAATGTGTATGAAGTGGCACCCGACACAGATCCCCAAATAAGCAAAGGCAAAGTTTTAACACCAATACTATAAGCTGCCGGCAAGGCCAATGTAGATGGTGGTAAAGGTGAACCTCCAATTAAAAACGAAACAACTCTTGTTTTATCTGTTGTTCCGGATGCTGTTCCTGTAATGGTGATATTGTAAGTGCCACTTGCCAAAGTGTTAGCACCGTTAAACGTAATCGTAGTACTACCCCCGGGTGTTACAGGGTTGGTTCCAAAGGAGATAGTGGTGCCGCCCGGTACGCCACTTGCAGATAAAGTAATGGGATTACTAAAACCACCTAGCGCCGCAGTTTTTAAAATCAAAGACGGATTGGCTTCTGAACATGCCGATACCGAAGCAGGATTATTAAATGCAAAATCCGGTGCAGGTGCAGCCTGTATGGCAAAATTAAAATTGGAGATATCGTAAAAAATATTTCCAACTGCCATTACCCGTATTCTTGCCTGAGCGGAAATATTGTTTGGAACCTGAATTTCTTCCGTGCCATCATTTGGTGTGGATGCTAATAATGTTATAGGATAAGTAAAGCCGCCATCAATAGATAATTGTATGGTTACATTGGCGCAACTAATGGGTGCGGCAGCAGTTGTGGAAGCATTCCAGGAAACTGTTTTAAAATCATTTACAAACCAAACAATGCCCGATGTATTAGGGGCTGTTACTGTAAATGCGGCTGCTGTTCCATCTACCAAAATAGAGGTAGAATCAAAACATACGCCACCGCCACCTGCACGGTTATCACGGGCTGTTAATCTAAACCGCATGGTACGTGCATAGGATGGAAGTATTTCACCAAGAGTACTTGTGTTATTTACCTGATCACTCAATCTCGGAAAAAAACGTGTGGGACTTACAACCGGTGCAAAAGAACGGAAAAGCGGCGCATTACCATTAGGGTTATTGGGTGATCCAAAAGCACCACCTTTATCTATTTGTTCCCAGCTGTAAGTAAGCGGATCACTATTGGCATCGGTGCCAGATCCTGTTAAAACAAACGGGGTAGATTTTGGGATGATATAATTTGACCCTGCATTTACAACGGGTGGTGTATTGCCTGTGGCTGTCAGCGTTCCGCAGGTATTTCCGGTGCTAAATAAAGTGTAGGTAGATATTTCATCGAGACTAATTGCATGAAATTGTGCGTCGCTGTTGGTTTGGATATTATCAGCACCGCAGATACCTGCATACGCCATAATGGTAGTACCGCTGCCGGGCTCCATATTGGTGGTGGCGGAGCCATTGCCGGCACAACTACCGGATGTTGAATTAAAAGTATGGTCGGCGCCAAGTGCATGACCAATTTCATGGGCTACAAAATCAATGTCATATGGGTCGCCAACTGGCATAGACTGTCCTGTGATGGTGCTGGCTTTTTGGCCTGTTCTACAAATGATTCCCAAACCCGACAAACCGCCACCGCCTGTGCTAAATGTATGGCCCATGTCGTAATTGGCATTGCCAATCTGAGCGTCGATTACACTTTGGCTTTGCCCAATTAACACATCGGCATTAAAATTATTAAAAGGATCAGTGGCGGCATTGGTGTAAACTATATTGGTATTATTGGCCACCAATATCATCCGTATGTTTATTTCTTTTTCGTACACACCATTTATCCTGTTAATGGTTGTAACAATAGCCGACTGGGCCAAGGCTACAGTACCGCCATGAAAAGCAGCATACTCACCAGTACAAGCTACTGCAAGCCTGTAAGTCCTTAATTGTGTTCCTATACACTGTGCCGACTCTATGCTTTCAGCAGCCTGATATCCCGGAAATTTAATAGGTGGCTTCTCCGGTATTAGTTGCTTTTTGGTAAAATCCTTTTTGAAATAAGATTGGTAAAAAGTTTTGTTGTCTTGTGCGTAAGGGTCTATAAAAATGGCACCTGTTACCGGCGAAAGAATCATAGCATGAAAACCCTCTTCTGTCCAGTCTAATTTTATGGTAGCGGTTCGGTCGTCAATGCCCTGACCGGTATAGGTTTTTATGGTAGAAAATTGAGCCGCAAGTTCCGGAGCCATAGTAGAACTTTCCCAAATATGAAACCTTGAAGCACTTCCATCTGGCAAAGGAATGGTAAGTATGGCAGAAGCCTTTCTGTTTGTAACTTCAGTTTCTTTAGTTA
The DNA here is from genome assembly GCA_043755055.1 of Chitinophagaceae bacterium. GTDB lineage: Bacteria > Bacteroidota > Bacteroidia > Chitinophagales > Chitinophagaceae > JAZKFT01. Next base: position 13,497 of record JAYUTQ010000549.1, read on the forward strand.
CTGATTTCAAAAACAATTTAAGCGAAGCGGAATCCAGCAAAACCGTTCTATAGCGGTTTGGAATTATGATGCGTTTATTGGCAGATGTTGAAACAGCAGCTTCGGCCACATCTGTAAAAATGGAGGTTTGTGCATTTATCAGAATGGGTACTGCAAACAAAGCAAAAAATACCAGACCTAATTTTGTAAACAACTTTTTCATACAGAATTTTTTTAGCAAAAAGAAAGAAGCAAAATATACATCACCAATTTAAAATCCTTGTTGACTAACTAATTCATTACAATCTGCTAGCAGCCTCACCCCAACCCCTCTCCTCTTTGGGAGGGGCAAAACCCTCGCATAGTTTGGGTTTCATCAAAATAATCAAATATAGTCGTACATCATTAATTAAAATTTAATCTGCATAAGCAACAGCCACTTGCCTGCTGGTGCCTAATCCATCGATGCCCAACTCTATCACATCGCCGGGTTGAATATAAACAGGCTCTGGTTTTTGCCCAAGCCCCACTCCTGCCGGGGTTCCGGTACTAATTACATCACCCGGCAGCAGGCTCATAAACTGGCTTAAATAACTCACCACATGTGCTACATTAAAAATGAAATTTTTCGTGTTTCCATCCTGGTATTTTTTGCCATTAACAGTTAGCCAAAGGCGCAGGTTGCTGCAATCCGGAATTTCATCTGTTGTAGCCATCCATGGGCCTAGTGGTGCAAAGGTGTCGCAGCTTTTACCCTTTACCCATTGGCCACCACGTTCCAGCTGAAAAGCCCTTTCGCTATAGTCGTTGTGCAAGGCAAAACCCGCCACATAATCCATCGCTTCAGCTTCGCTAACATAATTTGCTTTTTTACCAATTACCACGGCCAGTTCCACTTCCCAATCTGTTTTTACACTGTTTTTTGGTATCACCAAATCATCATTTGCCCCCACCAAAGAACTGGTGGCTTTAAAAAAAATAATCGGCTCCTTTGGTATTTCCATAAACGATTCAAAAGCATGGTCTTCGTAGTTAAGGCCAATGCAAATAATCTTACTGGGACGAGCCACACAAGATGCCCAGCGTTCACCGGCATCTACTATTTTACAATGCTGCTGATTGTCTGCAAACCATTGCTGTAGCTGGTTTACGCCATCATTGGCAAAAAATGTTTCGTTGTAATCCAGTCCAAAATCGCTTACATCGTAACGGATATCGTCTATACAAATAGCAGGCAATTCCTGACCGGGCTGGCCATAACGGCAAAGTTTCATAGGGTGTATTTTTAGTTGTTTAAAGTAGTAAAGCCACCATCAATAGGGTAATCGCAACCTGTAATAAAACTTGCTTCGTTGCTGCATAAATACAAAGCAAGGGCTGCTATTTCTTCCGGCTCGGCCATGCGGCCAATCGGCTGCGACAATGATAATTTTTCAAACATTTCAGCTTCCTTTCCGGCATAATTGTTTTTTAAAAAACCATCCACAAAAGGTGTATGCACCCTGGCGGGTGAAATGGAATTACAACGAATATTGTCTTTAATATAATCACGGGCCACACTCATGGTCATAGCTTTAATGGCGCCTTTAGAAGTGCTGTAAACAAACCGGTCAGCTATGCCCACATTGCTGCCTATAGATGCCATATTTATAATAACACCGCCTTCTGCTTTTAACCCCGGAATAGCGGTATGGATGCAGTTGTAAACACCTTTTACATTCACATTCATTACCCTGTCAAAATCGGCTTCGGGTG
>JAYUTQ010000550.1:0-2755 GCA_043755055.1 Chitinophagaceae bacterium
GTAAATCAACCAGCTTAAAAGGCGTTCTGCGGATTAACGGTTCCAGCAAAGCAGAAAAAAAACCACCGGTAGAAAGGCAAACAACTGCAATGGTGATATTGGCATATTTAACACTACCAAAAAAGCAAAGCCAGTGCAGCCCAACAAAAATGCCCACCGCCAAAACGCCGAGTTTCGTTTTTGTTGGATACCCATTTTTGTTCTTATTCATCCACATAAGGCCGAGCATTACCACGGCCGTAATGAGTAGCCGCCACCAGACCAGCAGTGCTTCGTTCAGCGTAATAATCCTGCCGAAAACGGCAGTAAAACCAGCCAGTAATACGGCAATATGAAGTTTAATCAGGGCTGATCGCATGCAGACAGTTTCCGGAGATTTTGTAGATTTGAAGCGTTGCCTGCAAATAAACGAAAAGAAAGCCATCCAAAAGGATTGGCAGGCTTCGCTATAAAACACTACTTGCCACATGGAAACCTATGGAAAAATACTTCTCATTGCTATGCCTGCCTTTCTGGTATTGGTACTTTTTGAAAAATGGTGGGGCTGGCGCAAAGGCAACGACACGGTTTATACTATGGATATGATTAGCAGCCTTAGCAGCGGCGTAACCAATGCGGTGAAAGATGTGTTGCAATTAGGCATTACCATTATTGCATACGGCTGGCTGGTAAATAACATTGCTGTTTACCATATAAAAACTACCTGGCTTACTTATGCGGTGGCATTTTTAGTGATAGACTTTGCCGGCTATTGGGTACACCGTTGGAGCCATAAAATAAATTTCTTCTGGAACTACCATATTATACACCACAGCAGCGAAGAATTTAACCTGGCTTGTGCATTGCGCCAAAGCATTTCGGCCATTGTAAACCCATTTACTTTTTTACTGATACCTGCGGCTTTGCTGGGCGTACCAAGCATCGTAATTGCGACGGTTGGCCCATTACATTTATTTGCACAGTTTTGGTACCATACACGCCACATTAATAAAATGGGCTTTCTGGAACATATCATTGTAACACCAAGCCACCACCGGGTACACCATGCCCTTAACAAAGAATACATGGATAAAAACCTGGGTCAGATTTTTATTTTTTGGGATAAACTTTTTGGCACTTACCAGCAGGAACTGCCCGATGTGCCACCAGTATACGGCATTACAAGACCCGCCCAAACATGGAACCCGATAAAGATAAATTTTCAACATTTGTGGCTGATGATAAAAGATGCCTGGCGTACCAAAAGCATCAAAGACAAATTACGAATTTGGGGCATGCCTACAGGATGGCGGCCTGCAGATGTGGAAGCAAAATACCCCGTGTACAAAATAGAAGACGCCTACCAGTATGAAAAATACCGTCCGGCAACATCGCCTGCATTGCAGGCCTGGAGCTGGTTTCAGATGGTAATGATCTTATTGTTTATCAGCTTTATGTTTGGCACCATAGCCAAAATAGGAACACCGGGGATGTTTATTTACGGCGGATTTGTTTTTTTAGCCGTGTATGCCCATACCGAACTTATGGATAGAAATCCAAATGCCGTTTATTGGGAAGCGGCTAAAAATATTTTTGGTATTGCGGTGATTATTAAAACGGGGAGTTGGTTTGGTGTCTCTGACTTTTCTGTTTGGATTGATTATTCGTTGGTGGGGTATTTTGTGGTGGCTACTGGGGTGGTGGGATTGTTTGGGGTTGGGAGGAAGGAGGAGGTCGAAAATAAAAAGTTTTTAGATTTAAAACTACACAAATCAGAGAAGCTGTGAAGGCAATAAAATTTAAAATTCAAAAACGTAATTGTTAACAAAGTGGGTAATTTATGCCCAATAAAACTGTGGATATATATTTAAATAAAAAGTTTGAATTTTTTCCATATTGCTTTAATCTTAGCGTAGGTTGCAAGAAAATCCTTATCCCACAAGCATGATTATAATCTTGAAGAAATTACCATCATTGGTATATGCTATCTTAATAGTTTGTATTTCGATAATTCTAACCCATTATTTAGAAAACTATCTGATAAGAATTCATTGGATTAGTAAAGCTGAAGGTGAGGCTAGAGTTGGCTTATACTCCAGTGTGCTAACTGTAATTGGTATTTTGTACGGCGTTCTGCAATTGCAATCACAACGCAAAGACAGTCTTTTTGCAAATGAATATATAAACCAACCAGAATTCGAGTTTAGGCATTTTCTAGGCACTACACTTTTACATGAGAATTCTTTTCCTGGTTGTTGTTGTGTACAAAGGCAGTTATGTACGAATAATTGTAATGATGAACATTGGTTTAATATTTTACAGGTAGGAAACTTGCCAGCAACTGACATAAAAATATCGATGTTTCACCATGGTGATAGTAACAACATATGTTGCAACTCAAAAATTAAAACAATTGAAACCCTCAATAAAGGCGGTGTTTATCAATATAAAGTTCCGCCTTTTACTTTTCATGAACTATTATTTGATCAAAACTCGAATGGAATATTCTATGTACTGATTTCTTACAAATCATTGTATTCGAGTTTAAAATATAAGCGGATATACGAATTAGTGTATAAGCCAAAGCCTAATGCCAACTTGGCAAATGGTCTTTGGGGTGATAATATAAATTTCTTTTCAGTCAATTTGATAAAAATTACAGACTATAATTCCATTTCAATTGTGAATATTATTATCGCCAGCCTAACCTTTTTTTTCTATAAAATCAAAATCAAAGACAACTATACAAAAGACAATTGGATTATGAAATACTAAG
>JAYUTQ010000551.1:0-6132 GCA_043755055.1 Chitinophagaceae bacterium
TTGTTATTATTATCCTGCTAAATTTCTTCTCCATTGCGTTTATTTACAAGTACGCCACGGCCGTAAAAATTAAATGGAAAACCTTTTCGCCGGGTGCCATACTTGCTTCTATACTTACCATTTTTACTTCTTATATTTTTTCGGTATGGGTAAATAATTTTGGCAATTACAATCAGTTGTATGGCTCCATTGGTACCCTACTTATCATCATGAATCTGGTGTATATCAATGCCCTTATTTTATTAATCGGCTTCGAAATAAACGTAAGCATTACTACAATTAAATCCCGTTTTTTACAAAGAAAAAAAGAGGAGGCAGGCAAGGTTTAGGGTTTATCGTTTAGAAGTTTTGGAAGACGGAGTTTAGATGTTTAGTGTTTATAGTTTAGACTTTCAGGATTATAGAAACTGTTACAACAAACTAAACTCTAAACATCTAAACAAAAAAATTAAACCCTTTATGGAAACCTAAACCGGCTGCATCTTATGGCTGTGTGTATGGCAAGTGTATTTGGCTAATCAACTAAATTTACTGCTCATGTTGCTCCGTCCTGCCTTTATTTTTACCGCCGTAATTATTTTTAGTATGCTCAATGGATGGGCATTTTCTATGGGGTTAAAAAACAACAATGTTGTTGGTGTCATCCTCTCTTCGCTGGCCATTACCGGCACTTTTTATTTTGTGCATTTGTACCGTCGATTTCAATCCGAATTAAGATCTGCGGAAGAAAGGGAAAATGAGCTTTCGTAGTCGGATGCCCAATTTCTTCCTACCAAGTAGTGTCGGCACAGCCGACATTATATGCTGTACGAGGCGAAACGCCTCGTACAGCATATTTATTTTAATGACCGAATAACCTATGACATCGATGAAGCCGATCAATAAACCAACACATGCGTTTGCTTAATAATGCCCATCACAAATACACTCTGTACATGACCAAGGTTTTCGGCCTGGCTTAGCTTGTTTACATGAAAATCGTAATAATCGTCCATGCTTTCGGCCACTACTTTTAGCATAAAATCAAATTCGCCACTGATGTTGTAGCATTCGATAATCTCCGGCATCTGGTTGATGTTTTTAATGAAATTGGTACCGGCTGTTTTGTTGTGTTCTTTTAGCGAAACATAACAAATCACCATCAATCCTTTTTTTACTTTGGCAGGATCAACAAGTGTGGCGTATTGTTTTATAACGCCTGTTTTTTCCATCCGCTTAATGCGTTCATGCACCGGGGTAGTGCTTAGGTGCACCTGTTCGCTTATTTCCTTAACGGTGGCCCTGGCATTTTGCTGCAGTATTTTAAGTATGGCTATATCGGCCTTATCAAGCAGCACCTGCTCCTTAGTGGATTGTTCTTTTGAAGGTTGGTTTGGCATGGTAAACTTTGGTTTTGTCCTTTCAAAATTAAGTAATTACAAAATCTGTCCTGATTTTCTTTACAATTCTTAGCTTTTATCCTACAAACCTATCTTCGCCATTCTAAAAATTTAAACATGTCTACAATAACAAAAAATGCTATCGACTTCAGCCTGAAGTATAAAGTAGCAGATATGAGCCTTGCTGATTGGGGCCGTAAAGAAATCCGTTTGGCCGAAGCAGAAATGCCTGGTCTTATGAGCATCCGTGCTGAATATGGTCCTAGCCAGCCTTTGGCCGGTGCCCGTATCGCAGGTTGTCTTCACATGACCATCCAAACTGCTGTGTTAATAGAAACATTAACCGCTTTGGGTGCCGAAGTAAAATGGAGTTCTTGCAATATCTTCTCTACACAAGATCAGGCTGCTGCTGCTATTGCTGCTGCCGGTATTGGTGTTTTTGCCTGGAAAGGTCAATCTCAGGAAGAAGCCGATTGGTGTATTGAGCAAACATTGTTCTTTGGTGGTGCAGACCGTCCGCTGAACATGATTTTGGATGATGGTGGTGATTTGACCAATATGGTTTTTGATACATACCCTGAGCTGATTAGCCATATTAAAGGTTTGAGCGAAGAAACGACAACCGGTGTACATCGTTTGTATGAGCGTATGACCAAAGGCACTTTGCCTATTCCTGCTATCAACGTAAACGATAGCGTTACCAAATCTAAATTCGACAACAAATACGGTTGCCAGGAAAGTTTGGTAGATGCCATTCGCCGTGCTACCGATGTAATGATGGCTGGCAAAATAGCTGTTGTTGGCGGATATGGTGATGTAGGAAAAGGTTCTGCATTGAGCTTAAAAGGTGCAGGTTGCCGCGTAATTGTTACCGAAATTGATCCTATCTGTGCTTTGCAGGCCGCTATGGAAGGTTTTGAGGTAAAGCCAATGATTGAAGCTGTTAAAGAAGCGGATATTGTTGTAACTGCTTCAGGTTGCCGCGACCTGATTACCGAAAAACATTTCCGTTTGATGAAGGATAAAGCGATTGTTTGTAACATTGGTCACTTTGATATTGAGATAGATATGGCATGGTTAAATGGTGCTTACGGTTCTACGAAAGATACCATTAAGCCACAGGTTGATTTGTACAATATCGATGGTAAAGATGTAATCATTTTGGCCGAAGGCCGTCTGGTAAACCTTGGTTGTGCTACCGGTCACCCATCATTTGTAATGAGTGCTTCTTTTAGTAACCAAACCCTTGCCCAGATTGAACTGTGGACAAATGGTGCGGCTTACGAAAACAAAGTGTATGTATTGCCTAAGCATTTGGATGAGAAAGTTGCCCGTCTTCACCTCGCCAAAGTTGGCGCTGTGTTAGAGGAATTATCTGATGCACAAGCTGATTATTTAGGTCTAAGCAAAGTAGGTCCATTCAAGGCTGAAATGTATAGATATTAAGATTATAGTACTGAGTACAAAGACAGAGCCCACCGTATTTTCGGTGGGCTTTTTGTTTTATTGAAGTTGCTATTTTTTTTATTTGGCCAACCAATACTTCAATCTTAACATATTCTAACCCTGATGGAATCTGCAATGGTTTGAATACTTGTAAGCGTACCGGGAAGCAATTTTGCAGCTTCAGTAATTTTTGCTTGTAAATCTGTAATGATGCGTTTTTTAATTTTATCCTCAATTACTTCTTCTACAATTTCTTCTACAATTTTAGAAATACCAAGGCTTATTGCAGTAACCCACCATGGCCAATCTACATCTACCGAAAACGAACTGTAGAAGACCGAAACCGAATTGCCCGGCCCAACGCCAACGCCAATCCGCATATCCACATCAATTTCAGGATCGGGAAAGTTATTAATGGCTGCTTTAAGCCGTAGCCGGATGGTAATCCCGTTTGTATCTACCTCCACCTGTGTTTGGGTGCGTTTGCTAAGGTCGTTGCTTGTGCCGCTGTTGTATTGTTGTATCGAGTCGTCTACGGCAATAATAACCTGACTGCGAACAAGCGTTTCCGGAATTGTGGTAAACCTGCAGGAGCTTTCATCCACGTTTACCAAAATGGAACCCAGATTTCTCGAAACATTGCAACCGGTATGCACCGTTAATCTATAGGTGGTGTCGGCAATCGGATTCACTACTTTGGAACCATCTTTCGGTACCGTTATACCATTTAATTTAAAAGTAGCATTCCCGCCACCATCTACATTCCACGTAAGGGTAACGGGTTGTCCGGGCCGTGTAGAGGCCGGAGATTTAGTAAACGAAACAAGTCTGAAGGATTGTAGCCGCTCTATGGCTGCTAGAATCATTTGTGGTGTACAAGGCATGGTTAATTGTTTTTTGGATGAAAAAATAGTTGATGCTACTGGCAGCAAGTTGAATTTCCCCAGATTATATGAATGTCTCTGTAAGAAATAAAACCTTTTACCAGCGGCTACTATTATGATAAACCAAAAAATTCAGCATTGTTACCCAGGTAATAAAAAAAGTGGCTTCTTATAATGGTATTTTATTTCTATATGATGGAATATAGACTTGTAGTAAAAACGATAGGATGCCAATAAAAAATCAAAAATTGGTATGAATTTTTATTAGAAAGTTTCTGGCAAGAATTTCTATTTCAAACATTTAATGGCCTGAATAAAGTTTGCATATTATTGCTTGCCAAACCTTTTCATTCAACATGTTTTTAGTGCATTTATACCTATTTCTTTAAAGCCTGATAAACCAGCACTTCAAATTTTTTGGTGAGGTCGCCGTGGCTGTTGGGTTTTTGTTGGGTCATAATCAGGCAAATCATTTGTTCTTTTGGGTCGGCCCAGTAAGTAGTGCCAAAATAGCCGCCCCAAGCAAAAGAGCCTTCATTTTTAGGGCTTTCGGCAGCACTTTTTTCAGTTACAATATCAAAGCCCAATCCAAATTTATTGTTACCCACCATCAGGTCGCCAATTTGGTTTTGCGTCATCATTTCTACTACTCTTGGCGACAGTATTTGCTTGCCGTTTAAGCTGCCTTTGTTTAGCATCATTTGTAAAAAAATGGCATAGTCATAAGCGGTAGAAGATAGCCCGGCACCACCGCTAAAATACCTTGTTTGCTGTTTTGGATAATCCGGTACTATATTATTATGGTTTGTTCTTTGCTTTTGTAAATGCTGGTCTTTGTCCTCGGTGTAAAGTATAGCAACCCGGCTATGTTTTTCTGCCGGTACATTAAAATAGGTATCCATCATGCCCAGCGGCTCAAATATTTTTTTTCTCAAATATTCATCCAAAGAAACACCGCTGAGTATTTCTACCAAATAGCCCAGTACATCTGTATTAAGGCCATAGGTAAATCTTTGCCCCGGCTGATGTGCCAATGGCAGCCTGGCAAGACTTTGCATTTTTTCAGCAAGATTTCCTTTCAGTTCGCCTATGCCGGATGGGATATTTGCTTTGGCATAAATGGCATTCATTTCTTTACTGCCAATTACTGCGTAGCTGATGCCTGATGTATGTGTTAACAGGTCTTTAATGGTGATTTTTCTTTTGGCCGGCACAGTGGTATAAGTGGTGTCCGCTTCATTCAGTTTTTCTAACACCGTGGCATTTTTAAATTCGGGTATGTAATTCTCCACCGGGTCGGTTAGTAAAAACTTACCTTCTTCGTACAGCATCATTACGGCTACACTTGCTATAGCTTTTGTTTGCGAAGCAATGCGAAAAATGACATCTTTTGTCATTGGTTTTTTGGTGTCAATATCATTATAGCCGTAGCCTTTGTATTGTATAATCTGTCCGTTTTTTGCTACCAGTGTAACGGCGCCGGCCAGCCAGTTGTTGGCCACATAGTTGTTAATCACACTATCGATCCTTGCCAGTCTTTCGTAGTTTACGGCGGGGTTGTTAGTGCTCATTTTTAAAACCTGTGCCTTAACAAATACAGGGCAAACAAGTACCCATAAAATAGAAAAAAAGCAAGTAGTAAACAATCGTTTTGATGTCATGATTTTTGTAAAATTTTAAGGATTTGAAGTTAAAGAAGAATCATTGAAAGAACCGCTGTATAAAAGAAAGACTTTGATTTGTGATGACAGTACAAAACATTTCTACTTATTGTTTAGGTTGTTTATATTCAATTTCTTAAAATTAAAACCATGAAAAAAATTATTGCCTTTGTATTTGCTGCAAGTGTATTTGCCTTATTTGGCAATGCGCAAATTGCCCCGGCGCCTGCCGATGTGGCCAAACCGCAAATCAGTAAAGAGGATAAAGAGAAAATAAAATTGAAACAGGAAGCAGATTTGGCAGCAGCCTTTGCAGCGGCCGGCATTACTGCAGAACAAGAAAAATTGGTAAGGGAAGTAATGGAATCATCTAAAGCAAAAACCAGCCTGATAAAAAAAGATGATACCCTGAAAGAAGAAGATAAAAAGGCCAAACTAAAAGAAGCCAACGACGAAAAAAATGAAAAGATGAAAGAAATAATGGGTGCCGATAAATACAGACTGTACAATGCAGCCAAGGCAAAACAAAAGGAAGAAGCCGCAGCAGCTGCCGCCACTAAAACAAACTGATTAAATACATAGATCATAACAAAAGAGCCTGGAACAAATCCGGGCTCTTTTGTATTTATATGTTTTAAAAAATTGTCATATAAAGTTGTTGGTTAAGGTAAATTATCAACCATCGAACTTAAATTTAAAAAGCGGGGACCCAAGTGTTTTTCTATTGTTTATAGGATTAGGTATTTTGAACGCATTCCTAGA
>JAYUTQ010000552.1:0-2747 GCA_043755055.1 Chitinophagaceae bacterium
GCCGCAGGCTACACAGTTTTGGGGGTACAATAAAGCACCGAAATCTTTAAGGTAATTATGTGATTTATTTACAGTCATAATTATAAGAAATGACAATTGACCTAATGACCCATTGACCCATTGACCATTTTAAAATTATGACTGTAAATAAATCACATAATTACCTTAAAGATTTCGGTGCTTTATTGTACCCCCAAAACTGTGTAGCCTGCGGCAGTGATGGATTGGAAACGGATCAGTTAATTTGCTGGAGCTGCATCAGTCAGTTGCCACGAACAAACTTTGAAAAACAACCAGATAATATGGTGGCCGATTTATTTACCGGCCGTATGCCGGTGCAAATGGCGACTGCTTTTTTGTTTTTTGGCAAAGAATCGCTGGTACAGCATCTGATACACCGGTTTAAGTATAAAGCCAATTTAGAGTTAGGCGTTTTACTTGGTAAAATGATGGGTAAAGCCATGCTGGAAGCAGGTTGGCAAGATTCTATTGACGTAATAGTGCCACTGCCTTTGAACAAGAAAAAGCAAGCCAAACGTGGATTTAACCAGGCAGAAATATTAGCCAAAGGCATTGGCGAAGCCATGAAAAAACCTGTGGAGCCGGTGGCCGTCATCCGTTCAAAATTTACAGAAACACAAACCCGTAAAAGCCGGGCAGACCGCTGGCAAAATGTAGCCGAAGTATTCGAATTGTTGGATAACCATGCGCTGGATAATAAGCATGTATTACTGGTAGACGATGTGGTAACCACAGGCGCCACCCTGGAAGCCTGCGGACAAGTACTGTTGCAAACACCCGGCCTTAAGCTGAGCATTTCTACTTTTGCATTCGCCTCTAAAATTTAGTATTTAGCCACAAAGGACAAAGGAACGAAGCTTCACAAAGTTTTTTGGTTCATTTAATCTCTTACTTATTTCCTTCGTGCCATTTTGTTTCTTAGTTCTTTGTGACTGCAACTTTTCTTTGTGCAACTTTATTCCTTTATTCTTTGTGGCAAAAAGCAATCACTTACTTTTGAAAACATGAAGTGGTTTGTATCAATTGTAGCATTATCCGTCTTTTTTGTTTCCTGCAAAAAAGAAAGCTTTATTACTTCTGCCGATGCCCGGCTTAGCATCAGTGCCGATACGCTCAGTTTTGATACTGTTTTTACAACCGTAGGTTCTGTTACCCAATTTTTTAAAATACGCAACGATAATAACCAAAAACTCCGCATTTCGGGCATCCGTCTGTCTGGCGGCACAGCTTCTTCTTACCAATTAAATATCGATGGACAAGCCACAGCTTCCGCAACCGGTGTGGAACTGGCCCCAAACGACAGCTTATATGTTTTTGTAAAAATTGCCATTAACCAAAGCGCTGCAAACTTGCCATTTATAGTAAGAGACAGTATTAAAGTAGACTATAACGGCAATACAAAATGGGTGCAGTTACGGGCCTACGGCCAAAATGCAAGGTTTCTTAGAAATCAAAAAATAACCGCCAACACTACCTGGAATAGCCAACTGCCGTATGTAATACTTGGCGGCGTTACAGTAGATACTTTTGCCACATTAACTATTGAAAGAGGCACACGGGTTTACTGCAATGCCAATTCACCCATCATCGTTCACGGCACCCTTCGGGTAAATGGTGAAAAAGATACCGCTAACCGTGTGTATTTCCGTGGCGACAGGCTCGATGCAGTATACAAAGACTTGCCGGGCGGCTGGCCGGGCATTATTTTTACCAATCCCAGCAGGGCCAATGTGCTAAATTATGCCGTTATACAAAATGCGTATCAGGCATTGGTTGTAAGCGGCGGCATTGCCAATCCGGTAGCAAAACTTTCCCTTAACGAGTGTATTATTGACAATGCCTACGATGTAGGTTTATTTGCATTTAATAGTTTTATCAACAGCCGTAATTGCCTTTTTAGTAATTGTGGTAACGATGCTAATTTGGGCGAAGGCGGCAGCAATGTGCTGGTACGTGGCGGCGGCATTTACAATTTTGATTATGCCACTATTGCCACGTTTAGCAATGCTTACCAACTGCACAAACAACCGGTGGTGTACCTGAGCAATAGTGGTGGTGGCGGTACTACAGCACCGCTTACAGCCAATTTTAACAACAGTATTATTTACGGCGAAGGGGGCCTAGCCGAAAACGAAATTGTAACAGATAAACAAACAACATCCTTTGGTTTTTTGGTAAACCTAAACAACACTTTGTATAAAGTAAAGACCGACCCGGCAAATACAACCATCGCTATGAGTAGTATTAAAAACACCAACCCTGTTTTTGATACGATTAATACAGGAAGAAGAATCTATAATTTTCGTTTACGGGCCGATGTATCGCCATGCATAAATAAAGGCGTAGTCAATTCCACTATACTTACAGACCTTGACGGCACACTCAGAAAAAAGGGTATTGCAACAGATATTGGTTGTTATGAAAAGCAATGAGGCGAATAGATTAACTGGCAAAAAATAATTTATTGGAAATGATTAAGCCTATAAAATTTGAAGTAGATTACTATTTGGCACTAATAAAAATGCAATCTGTTTTTCACGCCAAACCCAATACTTTGAAAGGCAAATTACTGGAAGTGCTTTCTTTATTGATACATGCTTATGAACAAAAAATGTATAAGATAGAGCCACTTTCCCCCCTTTAGCGTACTTAAAAGAAAATGAATAAACAAGCTTTGGTAAACTATCTATAAAATTACTATTGCTAGTTATTATTTTATCTCTTTC
>JAYUTQ010000553.1:0-2745 GCA_043755055.1 Chitinophagaceae bacterium
ATAACAACATATTTATGGGGTTCTGGTAAATTTCTATTTGCCCGGGTAATCGGTCAAGATCATCCCACTGTTGCCGCACTCATTGATCAAACCATTCTAGATAATCCACTGAGCACCGACCAACAAATACGCACCGAACTCAATAAAATTCGCAATGGCCTTACAAGCTCAAAGGCATTGGTAACCACTTACACCTACAAACCCCTCATCGGTATCACCTCCGAAACCGACCCCAACGGCAAAACAACCTATTACGAATACGACAATTTTAATCGCCTTAAATACATTAAAGATCATTACAACAATGTAATTAAAGTAATGGACTACCAGTACCAGAAGGGCATTGGCGAATAATCAAACATCCTTTTCCAAATCAGCAACATCAGTTTAATCTGGCATTAATCATGGTTCAGACAAAAAAATAGCTATGTTAAAAAATATCATCAAACTACTTCCGGCTTTTTTGCCTGTTTTGGCAATAGCCCAAATAAAGCCCAACAACGCCACATACCCCTCTGCCTCACAGACCCTCCCTGATATTCCTGCTGCATACAATGGAAATATAAAAGTGAACTATGTACGTACTTGGGAGGCCATGAAGCCCAATACCAACCCATCCGCTACCGACTTAGCCGATGGCACCAAATACAAACAAGCCACTGCCTACTTCGATGGCCTTGGCCGCCCCTTGCAGGAAGTAGTAAAAGGTGCAAGCCCGGATGGATTAAAAGATTTGGTGAGTATGCATACCTACGATGCATTTGGACGTGAAACTATTAACTACCTGCCTTACCCTGCTATACCAAACGGAACCGATGCCGGTAAGTTTAAAACAAACCCGTTTACAGCCACACAAACTTATTACCAAACCAACTACACCGACCAACGCCCCTTTAGCCAAACCGAAATAGAACCAAGCCCCCTTAACCGACCCACCAAAACCATGGCACCCGGCAATAGCTGGGTAGGCAGTGGCAGGGGCATCGAAAAGCAATACCTTATAAATACCATAGCCGATGAAGTACGGATATGGAATATAGGCTACAACACAAATATTGTACTCAATATACCTACCACTTCAATCAATTACCCGGCAGGGGAACTCTATAAAAATGTAACCAAAGACGAACACCAAAAGCAGGTAGTAGAATTCATAGACAAAGAAGGCCGTGTGATTCTAAAAAAAGTTCAGTTAGCCGATTCGCCCCCCTCCGTTGGAGGGGCTGGGGGAGGCTTGGCGCATACCGGCTGGCTCTGCACCTATTATGTATATGATGATTTTGGATTGCTTCGTTTTGTTATTCAACCTAAAGCAGTAGAGCAACTGCCAACAGCTGGTTGGCAACTCGCAACCGACGTTGTAGCAGAACTTTGCTTCAGATACGAATACGATGGCCGCAACCGAATGACAGCCAAAAAGGTACCTGGAGCCGGTTGGGTATATATGTGCTACGACAAACGGGACAGGCTGGTATATACGCAGGATGCCAATATGCGGAACGGTTCCTCACTCCCCATCTTTGGAGGGGCTGGGGGAGGCTGGATGGTAACTTTTTATGATGCACTAAACAGACCAACAGCCGCTGCATTATATAAAACCGGACTATCACAAAACCAGCTACAGGATGCACTCAATGGTCTTGTAATGGAAAACCCAACGCCATCCATAGCCGAAGGTGATCTCTATCGCCTTAGCTATACTTACTACGACAATTACACATTTTCCGGTGCAGTTGGTTTTGAAGGCTCCCAACTGATAGCCACGCAGGCAAATTATCAGTTAGGCGATGAAGTATCCGACAATACGACACAGGCCACCAGCACCCGTGGCCTGGTAACCGGAACAAAAACAAGGGTACTAAACGCAGCCGGAACATGGCAAACCGCCACCACCTATTATGATGTAAACGGCAAACCCCTGCAAGCCATCAGCACCAACCACAAAAGCGGTAAAGATATTGTAACCACCCAATACAGCTTTACCGGCAAGGTAATCAGCACCGTAAGCACACATTACAATCCGGCCGCTACACTAGCCGGTACGCAAACCACTACCATACAGCAAACAACCCTTTACAGTAACAACTACGCAGTAAGTACACGGCAAAAAATAACGGGTGGTTCAGTTCCCCCACCGGGGGCGGAGGGGGCGTGGCACCAGATAAGCACCCTGCAATACGACGATATGGGCAAAGCCAAACGCAAAGAAATGGGCAACGGCTATACCATGGATGGCAATGCCGAAAAGTTCTTTACCAACTTTAGTTACAATATCCGTGGATGGCTAACAGGTATTAATAAGGCTGATATGGAAACAGCCAACTATTATTATTTTAAAGGATTAGAAGAGTTTTACAAACCCATATTCAGCCAGTCATTGAGCTACAATTTTGGGTTTACAAAAAACCAATACAACGGCAACATCAGCGGCAGCATTTGGATGCATGCCGGAAGTGGTTTCCGCAGGTCGTATGGCTACGATTACGACAATGCCAACCGCATACTAAGTGCCGATTATTATGATAATTATTATGGCTGGCGCAACTCTACCGATGGCGGCTGGTACATCAACGATTTTAGTGTAAAAAATATGAGTTATGATGCCAATGGTAATATTAAAACCATGAGGCATTTGGGTGTGTACCCTGGCAGTAACGGCACAGTTATCGATAATATGGTGTACGATTATGGCAACGACAAATCCAATAAACTAAAATCGGTAACAGAACTCATACCCGATTTTGG
>JAYUTQ010000554.1:0-6095 GCA_043755055.1 Chitinophagaceae bacterium
ACAATCATTATGAATTGCGGCATCCATAAATTAACTTCGCGGCAATCCTATTCTTTAAAAGGCATCTTTCTATTTGTTTTAACCGTTGGTTTGCAACGTATCTAAAACAATTTATGTCTTATTACCGTTAATCAATCAGTAATTAGTATATAATATGAGGCAGCTTAAAATTGCAACACAGATCACCAACCGTGACAGTCAGGCGGTGGAAAAGTATTTACAGGAAATTTCGAAGATTTCGATGATTACACCTGAAGAAGAGACCACACTGGCGCAGCGGATTAAAATGGGTGACCAAAGAGCGTTAGACAAACTGGTGCAAGCCAACCTTCGCTTTGTGGTATCTGTGGCCAAGCAGTATCAGCATCAGGGTTTAAGCCTGAGTGACCTTATTAATGAGGGTAATCTGGGTCTTATAAAAGCGGCCCAGCGTTTTGATGAAACCAAAGGTTTCAAATTCATTTCTTACGCCGTATGGTGGATTCGCCAATCCATTTTACAAGCGTTGGCAGAGCAGGGCAGATTAGTCCGCCTGCCTCAAAACAAAATTGGCACTTACAACAAAGCGAATAAAGCCTACATGGCTTTTGAGCAGGAACACGAAAGAGAACCATCTACTGAAGAGCTCAGCGAAATTTTGGAGATGAGCGAAACGGAGATCAACAACATTTTTCAAAGCAATACCCGCCACAGTAGCCTTGATGCACCCGTGCATGAAGCTGAAGATGTGGCAATGGGAGATTTGCTGCAGGGAAGTGAAGAGACCGACGAAGACGTGATGGTGGACAGTTTACGCAACGAAATACGCCGGGTTTTAAAATCGTTAAGCCCAAGAGAAGCAGAAATTGTAAATGCTTATTTTGGATTGGATGGCGAAAACGGTGTTACCATTGAACAAATTGGTCAGAAGTACGATCTCACAAAAGAGCGTATCCGTCAGATCAAGGAAAGGGCAATTAAGCGTTTGCAAAAAGCCCGTTACAGCGGTGCTTTGAAAGCGTACCTGGGATAGTATGTACAGCTATGAAAACTGTATATGGGAGCCCCGCAATTGCGGGGCTTTTTTTTGTTTACCTAGAATTGATAGGAACACGGATGACACGGATTTTTTTCGGATTTCCATGAATTTTTTTAATAAACTTTGTTTCGTTAATATACATATAGTGCCGATTCTCAAAAATTATCTGTGGGTATCCCTGAAATAATCGGGGCAAGTGGTTTAATCCATGTTTAAAAAGAAATGAATAGGTCTTGGTTAATTACTTTGAATCCAAAAACGAAAAAAATCCGTTCATATCCGTAACCATCCGTGTCATCCGTTTCCCTATCAACTCTTGTCCCTTTAACAACCTAAATCCATTTTTTTGGGTACGTTTGCTAACATATAATTATGAAGCAGTTAATCCTCCGCCTTTGTTTCCTGTTGCTGATTGGCAGTCAGGCCTCTGGTCAGCAAACCCACTTTGTGTATTTGCAAACCGAAAACCGGGAGCCGTTTTATGTAATGCTGAATAAAAAAACAATCTCCTCATCAGCTATTGGGTATATGATTATCCCTAAACTTGAAAACGGCGAATACAATATTCGTGTTGGCTTTGCTAAAAATGCAGGTGCGGAACAGGATTATGTATTACAGGTAAAAGATACAGACCAGGGATATCTGATTAAGGATTTTGGCGACAGAGGCTGGGCATTATTTAACCTGCAATTGCTAGATTTACAATACGCCGGAGCCATTAATAAACAGCGTATTACCACAGCAATGCTTGATGCGGAAGCCAACCTTAAAGCGGATGAACAGGCAGCAGAAAATAAGCGGAAAGCCGAAGCATTGGCAGCAGCCGAAGCCAAATTAAAAGCGGATAATGAAAATACTGCTGCCGAAAAATTAGCTGCTGAAAAATTAAAACAAGCAGAAAAAGTTGTACCGGAAAAACCAACCGAATCAACCACAAAGGAAGCATCAGTTGTAATTGCGTTACCGAAAGATGTTCCTGTAAATAAAGTTTCGGACACTTTACCAACAGTAAAATCTACTACCCTTATCAGGGAAAACGCTATTGATGTAATCATTCCTAAAAAAGAAATTATATCCGATTCCAAGTTGATTGCCCAAATAAAAACCGATAGCGGTTTTATTTATAAATATGCTGTAAACAACAAAGAGAGCCACGACACAGTAAATGTTTTTATAAAAGGTGCAGCACAACTGCCAATAGAGCAGCCAAACAACACGCTGCCTAAAGAACCTGCAACACAGCAGCCCATAACTACAAAAGAGCCTGTAAAATTCCTTAACATGGATTTCAATCAGGATTCTGCCAAAGAAAACAGCGACCTGATAGTGCCTGTTTTTAAAAACCCTACCCCACCGGAAGTAAAAGATTATGCTGAAAATGATAAAAAGGATGTAGTGATAAAGCAGCCTGTAAAAGACGTTCCGGTTACAGAAGTTAAAAAGGATAGTTTATTAGTTGTTGCATCCGTAATAAAATTACCCAACTCTAACTGCAGGGCCGAAGCAGATGAAAAAGACTTTTTTAGCCTGCGTAAAAAAATGGCATCGGAAGATGGTGCTGACGAAATGGTAATGGTGGCCAAAAAAGCCATGAAAGAAAAATGCTACTCCACCACACAGGTGCGAAACCTGAGCGTACTGTTTTTAAACGATGCCGACCGTTACCAGTTTTTGGATGCTGCCTATCCGTTTACCCACGACGCATACCAATACAATACCCTTATTAACCTGCTGTACGATAATTATTATGTGCAACGCTTTAAGGCGATGATTCGGAAATAAGATTCAAGTTCCAAGAGTTAAGGTTCAAGATTCAGGAATTAAGCTATTTGCGTAAATGGCCTGTCTTTGTACTTAATACTAAATACTTTATACTGGCAAATGCGATACTTTATAGAACTGGCTTATGATGGTACCCGGTATGGCGGCTTTCAGATACAGGATAATACCAACACTGTTCAGGCCGAAATGGAGAAAGCTTTTTTTACTTTATACCGGCAGTCGTTTGCATTAACAGGGTCATCAAGAACCGATGCTGGTGTACATGCCTTGCAAAACTATTTTCATGTGGATACGGAGGTTGTTATTGATCCAAAACATCTGTACAACCTCAATGCAATTTTACCTAACGATATAGCAATTAAAAGCATTCAGCCTGTTCCGGCAGATGCCCATTGCCGTTTTTTGGCCAGCCACCGTACTTACCATTATTTTATTTACCAGGTTAAAAATCCGTTTATAAAAACCACCGCCTGGTTTTATCCCTATCCTTTAAATATGGACCTGCTTAACAAGGCCGCATCCGTAATAATGGAGTACCACGATTTTACTTCTTTCAGCAAAAAAAATACCCAAGCCAAAACAAGGATTTGCAGCATCATGGAAAGCCATTGGCAGGAAAAAGACGACAGGATTGTGTACACCGTAAAAGCCAACCGTTTTCTCCGGGGCATGGTTCGTGGCCTTGTGGGTACCATGTTACAGGTAGGCCGCGGAAGCATTTCTTTGGATGAATTTAGAAAAATAATAGAAGCCGAAGATTGCAGCCTTGCCCATTTTGATACGCCGGCACATGGGTTGTTTTTAGCAGAAGTAGGTTACTGAAGTAAAGTTTGGGGTTCAGTGTTTGGTGTTCAGGGTTAAAGTCAATAGTTTGAAATAATATCCAGCCAACTTGAACCTTGATCCTTGCATTTTTTAATCTTAAACCCTGAACACTGAACTTTAAAACTCTTCGTCTCGAATATCTGCGAGGGTTCTTTTGTCTAAAATTTTCAATACAGCATCTCTGGCTTCGGCCATCACCGGGTTTATTTTACAGGTTTCTTCGGTGCAGTTATCGCAGGCTTTATAAAAATTAAGGCTTACACAGCTCAGCATCGCAATCGGTCCATTTACAATACGGATGATTTGAGAAAGCCTTACAGATTTGGGGGCAACTTTTAACGCATAGCCACCAGTCCGGCCACGATAACTTTCCAGTATGTCGGCGTGTTTTAATTCCAGCAGAATGTTATCTAAAAACTTAATGGGTATTTTTTTTAGCTCCGCTATTTCGCTTATCAACACCGGACCTTTTTGGTACCGGGCCGTTAATAACCCTAGTGCCTGCATTGCGTATTTCGCCTTTTGAGAGAGCATAAATTAATTTTAAATCGAATGTCCACAAAATTTATAGGATTAAAAGAAAATTAATTGTCTACTTATTTACTCGACTTTTATATATTTGCAATCCACAACAATAAAATCAAAAATTATGAGCTTACGTCTTGGCGATGTCGCCCCCAATTTTAAAGCCGTAACCACTGCCGGCGAAATAGATTTTTACGAATACCTTGGTAATAGCTGGGGCGTATTGTTTAGCCACCCTGCCGACTACACACCCGTATGTACCACCGAATTGGGCCGTACTGCTGCCCTGCACGAAGAGTTTGCCAAACGCAATGTAAAAGTATTGGCAGTAAGTGTAGATGGTATTGAAAACCATAAAGGCTGGGTAAACGATATTAACGAAACACAACATGTAACGGTAGATTTTCCCATTATAGCCGACGAAGGCCGTGTAGTAGCCGACCTTTATGATATGATTCATCCTAATGCAAGTGCTACTGCTACCGTACGTAGCCTGTTCATCATCAGCCCGGATAAACTGGTAAAACTGATGATTACATACCCTGCAAGCACCGGCCGCAACTTCTTTGAAGTGCTGCGTGTAATAGATAGCCTGCAACTTACCGCCAACTACAGCGTAGCCACACCGGCCGACTGGAAAGATGGTGAAGATGTAATTGTAGTGCCTGCCATTAGCACCGAAGACGCCATTAAGAAATTTGAAAAAGGCGTGACCGTAATTAAACCTTACCTGCGCTATACCCCGCAGCCAAATAAATAAGTTTGTAGTTGAATTTTTACCAGAGGCCGCCTGAAAAGGTGGCCTTTTTATTTTGATTTTTTTTGTGGCCGTTGTCGGTGTCCTCACCGATCACTCAATAAAGGCAACTATTGAAGCAGGAGCAAAGGCAACAATATTCAGCGGCACCACGGGCTTTACGCTACAAGTCCTCACCCCGCAAAAATACCCGGCGGGGTTCCGGGCTTTCCGCTCCAATCCCGGCTAATCTTCGGCAGTGGAATTTCTATCAACATCCTTCCTGGCAGGTAGGTTTTACTTTTTTTACTGTTGGTTTTAGGCAGAGCCGTCGGATCGAATTATATTGTAACAACGGATTTTAATCCGTTGAACTACCTACATAAACAGCCTGTGGCGTGCCGGTTATATGCATCGAGCCTACTGGACTTCTCCTTTTACTTTTTTACAAAAAAACGGATTGAAATCCGTTGCTATAAAACTGACCGAGCCTACGGCTCTGCAAAACATTAATAAATCAATAAGGTTACTGATATGGTGATGACAACATCAGCTATCTATGTATCAAGAAGCCCACTTAATGTAGCAATAGAAAAAAACAGTCCTCCTGAAAAACAAATAAATCCGCCTACCCTTATTGTTAAAAGGTCAAATTCTTTCTCAACTGCAAAACTTATAGCCCATTTCAATAACAATCTACCTATAAGTGTTCTTGCCAACAGCCATTTTATTTTAAATTTTTCAAGGGAAGAATCATCATAAGGTATTGGCATCATCATCAATATAATACCATAAACCGTTAAATGAATAAGTACAATGAGCAAACCTAACAATTTCAATACTTCCATATTATTACAATAAAATTGAAATGGCAACACCAACACAGCGTCTCTACCAATCCCTAATCCCAAACCACTAATCCCCAATCAACTATTCTTCTCCAACTGCTTCACTGTTGCTGCCATATCCTTTGGCAGCGGGGCTTCCAGCACAAGGGCTTTGCCATCGGTAGTAGCAAAACTGAGGCGGAAGGCGTGTAATGCCAGCCGGGCCAGCAATGGTTTTTCTTCTTCCACATCTTTACCCAATTTAAATTTTTTCTTAATAGCCGAAAGTAAAATGGGTTTGTTATCGCTGTACAAAGGGTCGCAAACTATCGGGTGCCCCATTAATTTACAATGAATCCGGATCTGATGCGTACGGCCGGTA
>JAYUTQ010000555.1:0-2734 GCA_043755055.1 Chitinophagaceae bacterium
GACACATGGCAAAACTTTCGCCGCTAAAAACAACCAGCCCAATGCGGTCGCCTTTGCGACTTTCAATAAAATCAAGTGCCACATTTTTAGCGGCGCCCATACGGTCGGGTTTAAAATCCTGTGCCAGCATACTGCCGCTTACATCTATACACAGCACTATATCTATGCCTTGCCCTTCGGTAATTTCGATGTCGTTTTTAAGTTGCGGCCTTGCCAGGGCTACAATGCAGCAGCCAAGTGCCAACAGGCGGAATAACAGTGGAATATTCCGCAGCCTTAGTTTCCATGTTTTTTCGATTGGCAATTTTCTTACATCGCTAAAAAGCAAGCCGGCTGTTTGCGTTTTTTCTTTTTTTATGGCATACCAAAATAATACCGGCAACAGTGCCAGTAAAGAGAGCAAGTATGGATATGCAAAGTTCATTTTTTTGTTGTAGCTCCCAAGGCTGAAGCCTTGGGCTAGCAAATGGGGTTTTATTTATTGGGTAATGCTTTAGGTTGGTACAAATGTTTATCCATTTCTGTTATCGTCGTTTTCATGGTGTTAATGCTGCTGAGCCATTCTGTTTTGGGCGGTTCGTATTTGGCAAATTTGGCCGCATCGCTTAGGCGTATGGTATTGGCAAATTGAAAAAATACATCTTCCTGCAACATGGGCCGGGCCTGCAGTATCAGTTCGCCACCCGTTTGGTGCAGGCTGCGAAATTGGTGTGCGTTGTTTAAATAGGTGCGGTATATGTCGGTGAGGCGGGTAAAATACAGTTTGCAGTTTGCACTTGATAGTTGGCAATCCTGTTCAAGCTTTTCAAATGCTGCCATGGCAAAAGCAAATGGGTTCATGCCATTTTCAAAATCCAATCGGGTTGGTTTTTTACCTACACCCAACTTTTTAAGTAACAAATACAAGCCAATACTTGCTAATACAGTGGCAATGGCAATGCCTAAAATATAGGGCCACTGCTCTAGGGGCGCCACTTCTATTATGTCTTTAATGTCGTGGTAATCTTTTAGCGAATCCACATTTACCGGCTTTACATCTATGCGGAGGCTTTCGGTAAAAGTACCGTTACCGGTGGTGATAGTAGGTGTAGTAAGCTTAAAAGCGGGGATGGTAAATTGTCCGCTATCGTAGCTGGTAACGGTAAGCAGTTGTTCAATCCCGTCTTTTACAGCTACGGGCTGTTGCTGTTCCCAAATATCGAAATGTGGTATAGAATCGGGGATGATAAAGCCATTGGTAAATCCAGATTGGCCCGGCCACAGTGCCGAAAGCTTTATGGTTACAGGTTCGCCTGTTCTGATAGTGCTTCTGTTAACCATTGCCTTAACTACAGGCTGTGCTTTGACCCATAAATTGCAAAAAATCAGTACTAAAAAAACTGGGTTGATATGTAGTATGCGGCTCTTCAATGCGGTGTTGTGGTAGGTGCTGCTTTAGATTTTTTTAGTTTTTTGAGATGCTTATTTGCAAGTGTGAGGCCTCATCCCCGTCCCTTCTCCTCCCGGAGAAGGGTGCCCATGTGTGACATTCTTCCCTGATTCATTCTTTTCTTGGCTTATTTGCCTATTTGTCTATTTGCCCATTTGTCCATTTCCTCATTTGCACATTTTCTTTATTTCATTCTCCTGAAAAAAAACTGTTGCAGGGGTTTTACAAAATCTTCTTCGGTACCAAATTGTATGTGGTCGGCGCCACTTTGCTGTATTTTTAATTTCAGGGTTTCAGCAGCTTTTACTTGTTGTTGGGTAAAAAAAGTTCTTAAATAACTGTCGCTGCTATCCATCCAAACAAGTTGGCCGGTCTCCACATCTTGTATGGGCAACAGGCCGGCGGCTGGTAACTGCATCTCCAGCCGGTCGTAGATTCTGATGCAGATAAAGTCGTGTTTCATAGCCGCTATTTTCAGCGGTTTGTCAAAACCATCATCGGCGAAATCGCTGCACAAAAATGCAATGGACCGCTGCCTTACCGTGTGGCTGAAAAATTTTAATGCTGCGGCAATATCCGTTTTAGCCGACTTGGGTTGTATGCCCAGCATGGTACGCACAATGTACAATACATGCTCCTTGCCTTTTTTCGGTGGAATATATTTTTCTATGCCATCACTAAAAAAAATGGCGCCTACTTTATCGTTGTTATTAATGGCCGAAAAGGCAAGCACAGCACCAATTTCGGTAATCAGATGCTGCTTGCTGCGTTGGCGGGTGCCAATCATGTTGCTGGCACTTACATCTATCAGCAGCATTACGGTAAGCTCTCTTTCTTCTTCAAAAAGCTTGCTGAAAGGATGGCCAAATCTTGCACTCACATTCCAGTCGATGAAACGGATATCGTCGCCGGCGCTGTATTCCCTCACTTCTTTAAAACTCATGCCCCTGCCTTTAAAAGCACTATGGTATTCGCCACTGAAAATATTAGCAGAGAGCTTCTTGCTTTTAATTTCAAGAGCCCGAACCTTTTTTAATATTTCAGAAATGGTGAGCATGCTAATTTTTACCCTGCTTATTTATTTGTTGTGGCTGGCAAGATACATGCCAATAAAGAAACGATAAAAATCAGTGCTCTTTAATTGAATAATATTAACAGAATTTGAGGTGGAGAATTTATTAGCCCGGCGAAAACCGATCCCTGATTGGGCGACATTGGCGACGCTCTGTTCATCTGATTGCTACTATTTAGCTTTTACGTAGCGGCATAAAAGCCAGTCTTTGCGAGGCTGGGTTCTTGCCCGGC
>JAYUTQ010000556.1:0-2730 GCA_043755055.1 Chitinophagaceae bacterium
TGCAGCAACGGGCAACTGGACCACATTATCAACATGGCAAAGATGGAATGGAACCGCCTGGGTTACCCCAACTGGTGTAAGTCCGCAGGGCTACCCGGGCCAGTTTGCAGGTACAAAGGGTGTATTAATACAGGCCGCAAATACGGTTACATTAACTACGACCATTACTACACAATTGATGGATAGTGTTACCATAGCAGGTACACTTTTTATAACCGGTGGAAATGCCGTAATTACCTATCAGTTAAATGCACCCCAACTAACTATAGTTGCTGGTGGCCATATAAGTTTTAATAGTAAGGCATTGTTGGTATTACCATCCGATGGCTCTATTGTTATTGTTAACCGAACGCCTACCGATAACAATGATCCTAACTCAGCCCTTATTGGCGCTTGTAATAATAATCAGGAGATTGCTATTGGCAACATCACTTATGCGGTATGTGTAGGTGGCGGCGGTTGTATAAGTTTTGGTCAATTAATTACCGATGGAGGAACCATTAAAGTAGTCCCTGCTGTAGTTAGTGGCAGCAACAGCTTTTCCGACGGCAGGGTATGCTTTACCCCTTTTTCGCTTACTACCCGATTAGCCGGTTTTGTGTTCAGAATTGCAGGCTATCCAAGACACCAATGGGTACAAATGAGCGGTCCGGGTACGTCTACCTTTAGCCCTACACAAGCAGTAAGCCAGCTGGATTCCACCGTTGTTATTACCGTTTCGCAGCCTGGTACATATGTTTTTAATGATTATGTAACTGTGCCAATAAGCAGCAGTTGTTCTAATACATTTGTAACTGTATTTAGTTCTATTACCGTAAAAGTGCGGCCTACGCCGGTGGTAGGTATTGCAGTAACCGGCACTCCGGTATGTGCAGGTAGCACGGTAGCACCGGTTGTAAGCTTTACCAACAGCGATACCATACCCTTAACAGTAACGTATAACACCAACCAAACCATTAATGTACCGGCCAGTACCACAAGTACTATTAATGTTCCAACAGGTTCAGCAGGCACATTTAGCTATACATTAAACAGTGTAAGATTTGCAGATAATATACCCGGTTGCAGCAATGCAGCATCCTCATCTGTAAGTGCTGTTATTACCCCGGTTACAATTAGCAACCATCTGGATCAGAACGCAACCGCCCTTGCCGCCGGTGCCACACCTATTTTTAATACTAATAGTAGTTGCAGATTGATAGCTACCATTCAATCTGCCCTTACCGGTGGCGATATAACCGGTAATGTAGAGGGAAGGGTTTGGGTAGAAAATACAACACCGACGTTCTCAGGTCAGCCATTTGTAAAAAGGCATTACCAGATTACACCAGCCAATGGGCCTACCGGTACGGCACGTGTTACACTATACTTTACCCAACAGGAATTTACCGAGTATAATAGTGTACCATTTAATGGTAGCGATATACCGGCTAACCCAACGGATGCAGCAGGTAAAGCAGCGCTACGAGTTTTAAAATTTGCTGGTAGCAGCAGCGACGGCACTGGTTTGCCGGCCACATACCCTGGTGGCCTGGTAGCCATAGACCCGGACGATGCTGATATTGTATGGGATGCTACCAACCAGCGGTGGGCAGTTACCTTTAGTGTAAATGGTTTTAGCGGGTTTATAATTGGTAATAATAACCCAACGATATTGCCTATCAACTTATTACAGTTTAATGCCAGCCTGCAAAACGGTAATGGAGCACTTATTACATGGCAAAAAGGTGGCGCAGATGCAGGCATTCGCTACGAACTGCAACGCAGTGTTGACGGTAGAAATTTTACAGCCATCCATGTACAAAATGGTACTGCAAGTGCCGTTGAATTTTCTTATACCGATGCTGGTTTAAATAATGGTAAATATTATTACCGTTTAAAAATGTCGGATAAGCAAGGTCTATTTACTTTAAGCAGCATCGCCATATTACAGGTAGGTGGTAATCAGGTACAGATAATAGTGTATCCCAACCCTATAAAGAAAGAAGCTTTAAGCCAGTTACGGGTTAGCATTAGCAACGACGAATTAAAAAGCTACAGGCTTACCGATGCATTGGGGAAAGTATTGTTACAAAAAACCAACCTGCGTGTAACCGGTAGTACCATTATCACCCTGCAGCAGCGGCTTGTTACCGGTACTTATTACCTGCAGCTAATTACCAACAATGGTATCAAAACGGAGAAAATTATAGTAGAGTAACAATACCTGTTGCATAATTTAAAAACCTTAAAAGCTGTCTCAAAAAAAAATTTGAGACAGCTTTTTTTATATTGTAGTACACCGAGGCTGTCTTTTAAGAAAGCCTGTTTTGTTTTGAGGTGTTTAATAATTATGGTATTCCGTTTATTGGGTGATAAACAGGTTCAAAATAACACAGGTTTGTCTATAGTTTAAGAGGTGGTTCTTTTAAACACGACCTAAGCATTTAAAAATTTCGAGGCTTCAATCTTCATTTTGGGATTTTTCTAAGTCCCGCCTGTTTAAATCCTTCCTCAAATTGATACTTAATTTTCTCACCCAATATTCAATTATGACCTGCCATAACCATTACCCAAAAAAATATGCCCGGCAAATTTTATAACGGCAAAATCTATATCCAACAAAATTTACGGTTTAATATAAAATTTATATAATTAGGTATTTTATACGCAACGCATCTAGTAGGGTGGCCTCGAAAGAAAAGCGTAAAGAAAATTATGCTCGAAGCCGTTAAGAAGCCGGCGCTGTTT
>JAYUTQ010000557.1:0-6075 GCA_043755055.1 Chitinophagaceae bacterium
ATCGCTTCTAAAAAAACCTCTCTTTTTCTAAAATTAGCTGAAATTAAAAATCCCGGATACTGCATTTGTATTCGGGATTTTTATTTGTAAAGAAGAAATTAATTACCAATACACATAATGTTCCAGTAGATATCGTAATTCACAGGGTTGGGGCTGGTATTAAGCAATCTTGCTTTGCAGCTATTGTTATCACATCCGTATAAAATTAATTGTACCCTATGCAGTTCTCCTACCGTACCACCACTTAATGCAATATCACCTACAAATACTTTTGGAGTGTTAATAAAACCACCTCCAAATCCAATTCCTCCCTCAGCAGATAGCTGATGACCGCCTAGTATTGCAGTAAATTTAAGTGTGGTAAACGTGTGAATTTTTAAATTGGTACTTGAATTGGTATTATAAGCAACACCCCTACCACCATTGACAGTTATGGCACCATCTACATCAAGGTTGCCGCTAAAAGCGCCGTTGCCAATAACATCCAGTTTTGAAGTGGGTGTAGAAGTGCCAATACCAACATTGCCGCCATTGGCTACCACAATGCGATTGGTTCCGTTCTCAGATAAATAAAAATAATTGCTGGTACTGTTATAACCGAAGTACCAGGTTTTTAAATCGGTGGTATTATAAAAAGCAATTTGCCCATTATTTACCTGCAACTTATATGCCGGTGCAATTGTTCCAATACCAACTGAACCATCGAAATAAGAGTTGGATGTGCTGTGAATAATACCGATAACTTCTAGCTTATAATCTGGTGTAGAAGTACCAATACCAACATTTTGAGCCGATAAAAAGTGGCTGCTGCCAATTAACAGAATAAGTGGTAAAAATTTTTTCTTCATAAAAAATTAATTTAAATCAAGTTGATGAAATTACCCGAATTATAATTCGTAATTTGAAAAAACTTTAGAGACTAATACTCAAAGTTGTAGTTAAAAGAGCCTTGCATTTTCTTAAGATTTTTATGCAAAAATCAGGCCTACTCCTCTTCCTTAGTGTACCTGCTGTAATTTTCAATCAGCTTTTTCTGTAATTCATTTGGTACGGATGCATACTCATTAAACTGCATCTTAAACCTGGCCCGGCCCTGCGTAATACTACGCAGGCTCGATGAGTAATCAGGCATTTCTGCAAGTGGCACACGGGCCAAAATTTTTTGAAAATTTTTTTCTGTATCAATTCCTTCTACATCAGCACGGCGGGTTTGTAAATCGCCTATTACCGCTCCGGTAATGTCGTTGGGGCAAAGTACTTCTACGTGGTATATAGGTTCCAGTATTTGCGGATCGGCATTTGTAAAGGCCGCTTTAAAGGCTTTGAGTCCTGCAATGCGGAAAGAAATGTCGTTACTATCTACCGGGTGCATTTTACCATCATACACACATACCCGTACATCCCTTACATAAGATCCGGTAAGAGGGCCTTCCATCATTTTTTCCATAACACCTTTCATAATGGCAGGTATAAAACGGGCGTCTATTACGCCCCCAACTATGCAATTATAAAACACCAGTTTTCCACCCCAGTCCAGCGGATATTCGTCCCTTGCCCTTACGTTTACGCCGTGTGGTTCGGGCATACCTTCATGCCAGGGCTCTACCCTTAAAAATACTTCGCCAAACTGCCCCGCTCCGCCGCTTTGCTTTTTGTGCTTATAATTAGCTTCCGCCATTTTACGAATGGTTTCCCGGTATGCTATTTTGGGCGTTTCAAATTTTACCTCCAGCTTATGTAGGTGTTCTATTTTCCATTTAATAACAGCAAGGTGCAGTTCTCCCTGGCAATGCAATAATATCTGCTTAAGCTCGGAGGAAACCTCCACTTTTACGGTGGCATCTTCCTCCTGTATGGCATGCAGTGCCTGCGATAGCTTCTCCTCCTCTCCTTTTTTAATGGCCTCAATAGCCACCGTCATATTGGGTGAAGGAAACACGATGGGATGTAGTTCAATGTTCTTTCCTTTATTGTGGAGTGTATTGTTTACATGGGTGTTTTTTAACTTTAAGGTTGCGCCAATATCACCGGCCGCCAACTCATTTACATTAGTTCTGTTATGACCCTCCACCACAAGGAGTTGGCTTATTTTTTCAGCCGAACCTGTGGTTTCATTTACCAGTTCCATACCACTTTTAACCGTGCCGCTAAACACTTTAAAAAGGCTCAGTTCGCCTACATGCGGTTCGGTTATGGTTTTAAAAATAAAAATACATGGCTGTCCGTTTGCATCACATGGAAGCTTACCGCCTGCCCTTGTAATTTGTGGTGGCATTTCATTGGCAGAAGGGCACACTACATCTACAAATCCCATCAGCCTGCCGCTGCCCATATTTTGTTTGGCACTAATGCAAAACACCGGAAAAAGGTCATGATGTATCATGGCTTTTTTGATGCCGGCTTTTAATTCGTCTTCGCTCAATTCTCCCTGATCGAAATATTTTTCCATCAGCGTTTCATCGTTGCTGGCTACGGCTTCTATTAGTTCTTTATGTAGGTTTTCAGCTTGTTCTTTTTCACTATCTGGTATGGGTAGTTTTACGGGTTTGCCACCTGCCGGTGGAAATTGATACAACACCATGTGCAGCACATCTATAATGGCATTAAAGCCCGTGCCCTGATTTACCGGATATTGAATGGGAACTACATTGGATCCAAAATGTGCTTTTGCTTCTGCTACCGTTTTTTCATAGTCACTTTTTTCATGATCCAGCTTGTTAATTGCAATAATCATTGGAGTTTTAAACTGCTCGGTATAATCCCAAATTAAATCGGCGCCCACCTCTACTCCGGCCGATGCATTGAGTAAAAGCACACCCGTATCTGCCACCCGTAGGGCACTGATTACTTCACCTACAAAATCATCATAACCGGGCGTATCTATAATGTTGATTTTATAACCCTTCCACGTAGTATGCAGTAGCGACGCAAATACCGAACTGCCACGTTCCTGTTCCAGTTCGTGGTAATCGCTTACGGTGTTCTGTTCTTCTATTGTTCCCCGCCTGTTAATTAGGCCTGCCTCAAAAATCATACATTCGGCAAGGGTTGTTTTGCCGCTGCCGGCATGGCCAAGCAGCACAATATTTTTTACGTGGTTGGTATCAAAACTGGCCATAGAATTTTGATTTATGATTTACGGATTAGTCTTTGGGGCATTGGTCAACAGGTCAATCATCATTTGCAAAATGGTAATTTGATAAAGGTGCTGATCAACATGTAAGAAACGCTACACGTCGGAGTTTTCTCATTTACTTGCCGTAAATCTGAGGTCGTATAATGTGAAAACTCCGCAGGGACAGTTCTTGATTTTTACCTTTAGATTATGCCAATACGAAGTAATCGGTGAAATACTGTCAATTAAAAAACAACAGATTCACCAATAAAATCAATGCTAATGACTAAATGACCAATGACCTAATGACACAGCTTAAGCACTATGAACAGAAGCCATATAAACGCTTCACGACGAAATAAAATTCCGGAAATCATTTTGGAGTTTTTCGAGGGCGGAAACTAACGATTGGTACTGGCCTTCGAGGTGGCGGTGGGGAATTTTGTGGCCAAAATTAGGGTGGTGTTCTACCTGATGAATGTGTTCCCGGATGGCGTGTTTTACATCGTGGATGTTAATGAGCTGGATGTGAAACTGGTTGTGAAAATGTTCAATCTCTTTAAGAAGATCGGGGTCTGTTTTTCCTGCGGCCCACTGGTAAAGTTGATTTTTGTGGCCGTTAAGTTCTTCCCGGAAATGACGGAGATTGTTGCGCCATTGATTACACTCCGAGAGGAGTTCCTGGGGTTCTGTTGCTGCGATCATGTTTTTCATTTTAAGTGAAGCAATCATGTTTCAATTTTATGCTCTGTTCCGGTTCGTGGAGACACGAACCAGTGCAGATGTATTCCGGTTCGTAGGTTCACAAAACTGTGCAAAAAATGCATGTTATCCTTTAGTAAAACAGGTTTATTTGCCATTAGAAATGTAGGCATTTATTTCCGGCAATTACTAATATTTATTAAAGATTATTTTTAAAACTTTATCCATACCTTAAATTATTTTACCCTGACTATGCACCTTACATTTACTGTTTAACCATAGCAATATCCTTTCATTTCTATATGGAGCTTTCTACCCAATTTATTACGGATACCATCAAGAGGCTGCGTTATTACAAAGACCTTGGCGACAAGAGTTTTGAGCAGCTTACAGAAACAGCCATGCATTTCAGGCCTTCGGCTGAAAGCAATAGCATTGCCATTATTATACAGCACCTGTATGGCAATATGATGAGCAGGTTCACCAACTTTCTTACTGAAGATGGCGAAAAACCATGGCGGAACAGAGATGCAGAATTTGAGCCCATGGAACTAACCAAACAAGACCTATTAGATTGCTGGAATACAGGCTGGGCAAACGTTATCAATACAATTGAAGCGCTAAAGCCGGAAGATTTGATGAAAGAAATCACCATCCGTTCAGAGCCATTATTTGTATTTGATGCCATACTAAGGCAGCTGGCACACTACCCGTACCATGTGGGCCAAATTGTGTTTATTGGTAAAATGATAAAGGATAAGGATTGGAAGAATTTGAGTATGATGAAGAAGGGATTAGGTAATTAGCGGTTAGTAAGGGAGAATTAAAAAAACAAATCCTTAATCTCCAATCCGCAATCCTATGTCGTTTAGTTAAGGAAGCTGGGAGATTGTCAGGCTGAGCTTGTCGAAGCCCCTCTAACCAATCTGCAATGAAGTTCTACAAGATGCCCTTCGACAAGCTCAGGGTGACAACCTTAATTAAACGATATTGACCCCCCAATCCCTGATTACTAACTAACCCAGATGTTTTCCAAAAAATTCCAGGGTTCGTCCCCAAGCAAGTTTGGCGGCGGCTTCGTTATATCTGGCGCCGGAAGTATCATTGTGGAAAGCGTGGTTTACACCTTCGTATTTGTACAATTCGTAATGCACCTTATTGGCTTTTAAAGCTTCTTCATAAGCGGGGATGCCGGTATTTATACGGTCATCAAGGCCGCCATAGTGTAGCTGTACAGCCGCTTTTATTTTAGCCACATCCGCCGCTTCCGGCTGACGGCCATAGAAGGCTACAGCAGCTTTTAAGTCGGGCAGGTTTACTGCAAGGCTATTAGCCATGGCGCCGCCCCAGCAAAAACCTACACAGCCGGCTTTTCCGTTGTAATCCTTTCTGGTAGCAAGATAATCGTATGCATTCATGAAATTTTTTAGGTTGTTCTCTGCTTTCAATTCACCGAAAAAAGCCCTCGACTCGTCTTCGTTGGCAGGTGTTTTGCCCAATGCAGCAAGTGCGTTTGGGGCAATGGCGAGGTAACCGGCTTTGGCAGCACGGCGTGCCACATCTTCTATATGTTCGTTCAGTCCACGGTTTTCGTGTATAACGATAACCGCTGCATATTTTTTCATCTCTTTTGGCCGGGCCACATAAGCCTTCATTTCGGCAGGCACGCCGGGAAAGGTTACATATTCGGTAAACAATTCATCATCGGCTGTAATGGCTGCTTTGGCGTAGTTATTTTCCAGCATGGGCAGCAGTGCCATGGCTGCGGCTGTGCTACCGGCAAGCATGGCCAATCGCTTTAAGAAATCGCCACGGCCAAGCGGCTTGTGGGTGTATTCGTCGTAGAGGGAAATGATTTTTTGATCCATGCTTTTTGATTTATGATTTGTGATTTAGGATGTATGATTTGTAGAGACGCCATGCTGACGTCTAACTCTAACCGATAAAACCTGTTATAAGAATGCAGTAGTTTCACATGTTCAATAGTACCAATTTGATGAACGGAATCCCGTAATGCTACGGGATTATTAACGTTCGCCAATGTCGCTAAATCAGGGCACGGCTTTCGCTTGGCCAATAATCTTTTTATTCATTTATCTGCAAGATTAAGACGCCAACATGGCGTCTCTACAAATCACCAATCAACCAATAAACCAATCAACTAACCTGTTCTTTATTGGCACTATCCCAAACCTTGCCACGTTCGGTACGCAGAATTCGGGCAGGAAATTTATTGATTACGATATAATCATGCGTGG
>JAYUTQ010000558.1:0-6067 GCA_043755055.1 Chitinophagaceae bacterium
GCAGATAACAACAATAAACTGGTAAATAAAAACAGCAAATACCAAAAGAGCGATCATTACGTAGCAGGTATTGAATATTTACCCAATGATGCTTTGCGTTTTACAGTGGAAGGCTTTTATAAAAAGTCAAACAATGTACCGGTATCGGTGCGCAACGGTATCTCATTAGCAAACCTTGGCAGCGATTTTAATGTATTAGGTAACGAAGCGGTAACCACCAACGGTAAGGGAAATGCCTATGGCTTCGAATTTTTTGCACAAAAGAAATTAACCGATCGCTTTTTTGGAATTTTATCGTATACCTTTTTTAGAAGTAAATTTAGTGGCGCCAATAGTATATTGGTACCAAGCAGTTGGGATAACAGGCATTTACTAAGTGTAACATGGGGCTATAAATTTCCACACAATTGGGAGTTGGGTTTAAAATTCCGCTATCAGGGCAATGCTCCTTATACGCCTTACGACGAAGCAGCTTCACGAACCAACTATTTATCGCAAGGGCAGGGAATATTTGATTACTCAAGATTGAACACACTGAGGCTTGGTGCCTTTAACGGCAGCGATGTAAGGATAGATAAAAAATGGAATTTAAAGAAAATCACTATTGACGTGTTTCTAGATGTTACCAATTGGTATATAGCTAAAAGTTCAGCAGTACCTTCTTACACTTTTACAAGAACTGCCGATAACAAAGCCTTTGCCACTACAGATGGCTTGCCCATAAAACCAAATGGAAGCAATGCCATTCCGATACAATTAAAAAATGATGAGGCTCAGGTAACACCCTCTATTGGGTTTATTGTGGAGTTTTAGCAAAAGACCGGCGTTCGATAATGTTTTACATTCTGTTGCTGGTATAAATATCTGAATCGATTCTGCATGCTCTAAATAATCAATAGCAGTACCTTGTGGCTCATAAAAAATGTGATTATGGCCAAGGCAAATACGAAAGAATTATCAGCAACCCAACGAGAAGCATTGCTCAAAAAATTGAAAGCCCGTTTTGAAAAAAACATGAACCGACACAAGGGAATGGAATGGGCAGCCATACAGGCAAAGCTGGAAACGAATAATGACAAGCTATGGTCGCTGAGTGAAATGGAAACAACAGGTGGTGAACCCGACGTGGTGGTGTATGATAAAAAAACAAGCGAATACATTTTTTATGATTGCTCTCCGGAAAGCCCAAAAGAAAGAAGAAGCATTTGCTACGACCGTGCAGCATGGGAATCCAGAAAGGAAAACAAACCCAAAAGCAATGCCATGGATATGGCTGCTGCCATGGGTATAGAATTGCTAACCGAAGAGGAATACCAACAACTACAGCAACTTGGAGGTTTTGATAACAAGACTTCAAGCTGGTTGGTAACGCCTGCCGAAATAAGAAAATTGGGAGGCGCCATATTTGGTGATTATCGCTTTGGCAGGGTATTCATATATCATAATGGTGCAGAATCTTACTACGCCGGTAGGGCTTTCCGTGGTTCGCTAAGGGTCTGAAATTGATTACAAGCAAAAAAAGGTGACCCGATTTCGGGCCACCTTTTACAATTAAACTGTACAATTTAAAATTACGCCACATCAAAGCGATCAAGGTTCATTACCTTGATCCAGGCAGCTACAAAGTCTTTTATAAATAACTCCTTGCCATCTTCGCAGCCATACACTTCAGCAATAGCTCTCAGTTCGGTATTAGAACCAATAATCAGATCTACACGGGTTCCTATCCACCTGATGCTGCCAGAGTTGCGATCGGTTCCTACAAAAGCATCGTCAGATTCAGAAACGGCTTTCCACGTTGTATTCAAATCCAGCAGGTTTACAAAGAAATCGTTGGTAAGCGTTTCAGGGGTTTTGGTAAAAACACCGGTTTGAGACTGATCGTAATTGGTATTGAGTACCCGCATACCACCAATAAGCACCGTCATTTCAGGCGCTGTAAGCGACATCAGTTGGGCTTTATCTATCAATAACTCTTCTGCTGAAAGACTGGATTTTGTCTTTACATAATTGCGGAAACCATCTGCAAACGGCTCCAGCACAGCAAATGAATGAACATCGGTTTGTTCTTGTGAAGCATCGGTACGGCCAGGTTTAAAAGGAACTGTAATATTCAGTCCGGCATTTTTAGCTGCCTGCTCAATACCGGCAGATCCACCCAGTACAATTAAATCGGCAATAGAAACCTGCTTACCACCAAAATTGGCACTGTTAAATGTGGTCTGTATGGTTTCAAGTGCTACCAGCACTTTAGTTAACTGAGCCGGATTATTCGCCTTCCAATCCTTTTGTGGTGCCAGGCGAATACGGGCTCCGTTTGCACCGCCACGCTTATCAGAGTTGCGGAAAGTAGAAGCAGAGGCCCATGCTGTAGATACTAATTGAGCAACGGTTAAACCCGAAGCCAGTATTGAAGCTTTTAAAGAAGCGATGTCTTGCTCATCAATCAATGGATTGCTTACTGCAGGAACAGGATCTTGCCAAATCAGTTCTTCTGTAGGTACTTCGGTACCTAAATAACGGTCTTTTGGTCCCATATCCCTGTGGGTTAATTTGAACCATGCCCTTGCAAAAGCATCGTTAAACGCTGCCGGATTTTCCAGAAAATGCCTCGAAATTTTTTCGTAAGCAGGGTCAACCCGTAACGATAAATCTGTAGTAAGCATAAACGGCGCATGACGTTTAGAGGGGTCATGTGCATCTGGCACAAGGCCTGTGCCGGCACCATCTTTAGGTTTCCACTGATGTGCTCCGGCCGGGCTTTTAGTAAGTTCCCATTCGTAACCAAACAGGTTTTCAAAATAATTATTGCTCCATTTGGTTGGTGTGGTAGTCCAGGCGCCTTCCAAACCACTTGTAATGGTATCGCCACCGCTGCCTGTACCGTAAGTGTTTTTCCAGCCGCGTCCTTGCTCTACTATGGTGGCTCCGGCAGGTTCGGCACCCACATATTGGCCCGGGTCTGCAGCGCCATGGGTTTTACCCAAAGTGTGTCCACCGGCAATAAGTGCCACTGTTTCTTCATCATTCATCGCCATCCTGGCAAAGGTTTCACGTATATCCCGGGCCGCCAAAAGTGGATCCGGTGTTCCGTTAGGGCCTTCGGGGTTTACGTAAATTAAACCCATTTGTACAGCGGCAAGTGGGTTTTCCAATTCACGGTCGCCTGTGTAACGCTTATCTCCCAGCCACTCCGTTTCAGAACCCCAATAAATATCTTCTTCCGGCTCCCAAATATCTTCACGTCCGCCGCCAAAACCAAAGGTTTTAAAGCCAGCAGATTCAAGTGCACAGTTGCCGGCCAGAATCATTAAATCGGCCCATGAAATTTTACGGCCATACTTCTGCTTGATTGGCCACAACAGCAAACGGGCTTTATCAAGGTTTGCATTATCGGGCCAGCTATTAAGTGGTGCAAAACGCAATGTGCCTGCTCCGGCTCCGCCACGGCCATCATAAATGCGGTAAGTACCTGCACTATGCCATGCCATGCGGATAAATAATCCGGCATAACTGCCGTAGTCTGCCGGCCACCAATCCTGAGAGGTGGTCATCAGTTCAAGAATGTCTTGTTTAACTGCGTTTAAATCAAGCGTTTTAAAAGCCTCGGCATAGTTAAAGGCCGTTCCCATTGGATTAGAAAGGGAAGAGTGCTGACGGAGAACATCCAATTTTAGCTGATTGGGCCACCAATCACGGTTTCTATAACCGGCCCCAACAGTTTTTTTGGGTAAAAACGCACCGGAGAAAGGGCATTTGCTTACCGCATTTGTATCAGTATCCGTTTTAACATTAACGTGTGGGGCTACAGCAGGTTCATGGGCTGTATTGTCATTTACGTCTAAGGCAACGGGTTCTTGTGCTGTATTGCCATTTACACCATAAGCTACTTTGGATTCTTGTGGGTTCGTTTCCATATTAGGTGGTTTTAGTTTTTAAAGTGCGAATTTATGATGATACCTTAATAAGATTTATCTATAAATCTTATGTATATATAGACGAAGGCTATTTACATAACTCATCTAAAAAATAATGTTTGGCTATTGACATGACGGTTCTATCTGTTTTTCCCATAATGAATAGGCATAAAGGTCTAAAAAATGATGAGTTTTGAAGTGTTAGTCCCTGCAAAATTCCTCGATCAAGTTTGCATGTTGAGGATACAGTTGTTGCAACTCATTTCTACCAGACAATTCAAAATCTTCAAAATCAAAGCCCGGCGCTACGGTACAGCCAACCAAAGAATAGCCCTCATTTGCCGAAGGGCGGCTGGCAAAATAACTACCGGCCGGCACCATTGCCTGAAAAACTTCACCCTGTGCAATATTGTTTCCTAAACGAATAATTTCCAGATTTCCCTGCGGATCGATTACAAATACATGCAAGGTTTGGCCTTCGTAAAAATGCCAGAGTTCGTCGGCTTCAATGCGATGAAAAGCAGAAAAATGCCCTGCTGGGATAAGGAAATCAATAGCGGTGCTAAAATGTCTATCACCTTTAAAACGGCCGGGCAAGGCTGATTTTGCTATCGTTTCTTTGCTTCGATAATTTTCTGCATAGTAACCCCCTTCGGGATGCGGCAACAGTTTTAGGTGCTGTATTAGTTGTTGTATTCTTTCCATATTGTTTCAAAAATAAAGGCATTTTATTTTAATGAACATTACAAATAGATACTATGCTGGCAGCCGCACATGTATGAAATACAGTAAAACCATAATCATTACTAATTCGTAAGTGCTACAGCAAAGACAGCATAAATGTGGAACCTGGAAATACCCTAATGAGAAGAAAAAGACATTTGCAAAGTGGTGTAAAAAAGTTGCTTACTGTTTTGTTTATTGCCGCTAATGCCACTACGCTTTTGGCAAGCAGCCATAGGGAAGCGCCATTGATTGCAAAGGATCCATTAGCGGATAACACAGACCTATACGCATTTCGCAGCCCGGACAAAATTAGTAGATGCCACACAGCCCGGCAGGAATTTATAGTGTTACCTGGAATCCGGGTCTAATTAATACAGGCGTGTATTTTATAGATGCAAGGAGAGACGGTGCTTACAGGCAGGTAATAAAGGTGATTAAAACCAATCAATAAGAGATACAGTAACGATGGTTAACATTGTTACTAAACGCTGGGATTAAGTAGTGTTTTTCTCTAGTGTAGCGGTGCTGTTTTTACGGCGCCGCTTTTTTGTTTTTAAGCAACCATTGCGGGTAAAATCTTTGCTTCAATCCCTTAAGCCTCTTTCATCGTATATTACCCAAACACTACTATTTTATGAAAAAGAACACTATCTACACTATTGTATTGCTCCTCTTTGCCGGAGCCATTGCTTTCGTCGTTTTTAAATTTAAAAATGATGAAAAGGAAAAAACAGAAATGGTTTATGAATTGCAGCCACGCACCGGCCCCATGGCAAAGCTGGAAGAATGGAAAATAACACAGACCACCGCCTCGGAATATTTAACTGCCGTAAAAACAAACCCTACCGATGTAAAGTCCAGGTTAAAACTGGCAGCATTATACATACAGGAAGCCCGTGTTACAGGCAATTATATGTATTACGATAAGGCAGCCATGAAATACCTGGACGAAGTGCTGGCACAGGATTCTACTAATTTTGAAGGGCTTACTTATAAAGCATTAATCAATCTTTCCCAACACCATTTTGCCGATGGCATTGCTGTTGCAAAAAAGGCACAAATGATTAATCCTTACAATGCTTTTATTTACGGATTAATGGTGGATGGCAATGTAGAAATGGGAAACTACGACACAGCCATTTCATACGCTGATAAAATGATGGGCATTCGTCCGGATATCCGTTCTTATTCAAGGGTTTCTTACATCCGGGAAATTCACGGCGATTATCCCGGCGCTATAGAGGCTATGAAAATGGCTGTACAAAGCGGCGTACCCGGAGATGAAGGAACCGAATGGGCAAGAATACAACTTGGCCAATTATATGAAAACAGCGGCGATATGAAAGCGGCTGAAATGCATTATACCATAGCACAACAAACCAGGCCTAATTACGCTTATGCCATGGCTGGCCTGGCAAGAATAG
>JAYUTQ010000559.1:0-6046 GCA_043755055.1 Chitinophagaceae bacterium
GGTAAAAATAAACGATGAAATAATGGATGTGGAAGCCAACGAATGGGCCACGCCATTGCTATTTTTGCATAACAATACTTTGTACGGCTGGGATAAGCCCGACGATATTTTACAAATAGAAAAGCACCTGAAAAAAGGGCCGCTGCACATACCCGCAAGCCAGTGGGCGACTTTTAACGAAAAACATATTGCCAAATTAGCGGCCGATTACGAAGTTGTTTTTGATAAGCGTTTGGTAACCGAAATAAAAGATCAGGCACCCGAAATAAAAGTACAGTTGCAGGAAAAAGGCGACTACCTCGCCTTTACACCCATTTTTAGTTACAAAGGCCATATTGCTCCAAACAACACATTAGAAACTATTACTATTCCAAGTAATGGACAGGTGTTAATCATCCACCGCCAACGGGATGTGGAGCGGAAATTTATAGAAGACCT
Source organism: Chitinophagaceae bacterium (assembly GCA_043755055.1). GTDB lineage: Bacteria > Bacteroidota > Bacteroidia > Chitinophagales > Chitinophagaceae > JAZKFT01. The sequence goes on from JAYUTQ010000559.1 coordinate 439, forward strand.
TCAAGGCCTGCATACCAATTTCATAAGGCCCGAGGGTAGCAATAACCTGATACTGAAAGGAAGCGATGTACTTAAAAACAACTGGTTTTTTCTTTTTGTAGAAACCATGAAGGAAAAGCAGATTCCGTTGTTTGGTTTTGATGCATTAAAAAACTTTCGCTTTAATACGGCAAGGCCATCTACGCAAATCCGCATCAGCAGCGGGGTCGACTGGTTTGATGCCAAGGTGGATATTACATTCGGCAACCAAACCGTACGCATTGCAGACATTAAAGCGGCACTAGCCAATAAGCAATCCTTCGTTCCGCTGAACGATGGAACATTGGGTATTTTACCCGAAGAATGGATTAGTAAATATTCGCTGTTATTTAAAGTAGGCGAAGGCGCAAATAAAGACCTTCGACTTTCCAAATACCATTTTAGTGTAATAGATGAATTGTACGACAAACGTGATGAAGAAGAATTACAAATAGAGCTGGAAGAAAAATTTGAAAAGCTGCGGCAGTTTAAAACCATCGAAGCTATAGATGCGCCGGCACATTTGCTACCCATTTTAAGACCTTATCAGGTTACAGGTTTACATTGGCTAAATTTCTTAAAAGAGACAGGCTGTGGCGGCATACTTGCCGATGATATGGGTCTTGGTAAAACCATACAGGCCCTATCTATGCTGCACCATTACCGGCAGGATAATGGTAGCCTGAAAGCCGTGGTTGTGTGCCCCACTACCCTGCTATACAACTGGGAAAATGAGATCAAGAAGTTTACGCCAACCCTTACTTATTTCATCCACCATGGTGGGCAGCGGAGCCGCAGTTTAGAAGATTTAGCACCGTATGAAATCATCATCACCACTTACGGCACTTTACGCAGCGATATTATTTTACTGCAAAAAATGGCCTTTGATTATGTAGTGCTTGATGAAAGCCAGGCCATTAAAAACCCAAACAGTAAAGTGGCCAAAGCTGCAACGCTTATCGGCAGCAAACACAAGCTGTGTATGAGTGGTACGCCGCTACAGAACAATACGTTTGATGTGTATGCCCAAATGAATTTCCTGAACCCGGGCTTGCTTGGTAGCATGGAATTTTTCCGTACAGAATTTGCAACGCCCATAGATAAGTTTGGTGAAAAAGAACAGAAAGACCACCTGCGTAAATTATTATTTCCGTTTATACTTAGGAGAACGAAAGAACAGGTAGCAAAAGATTTACCTGAGAAAATGGAAACCATTTTGTTTTGCGAAATGGAAGCTGAGCAACGAAAAATTTACGATGCTTACCGCAACGACTACCGTGATAAAATTATGGGCGCCATTGGCACACAGGGCATTGATAAAAGCCAACTCACCATTTTACAGGGCCTGATGAAACTGCGGCAGATATGCGACAGTCCGGCTATACTTAACGAAACCGACCGTTATCCAAATCACAGTATAAAACTTGATGAATTAAGCAGGGAAATAACCGAAAACATCAGCGACCACAAAGCTTTGGTGTTTTCACAGTTCCTCGGAATGCTGAGTCTTATCAAACAAAAATTAAAAGCCGAAGGCGTACAATACGAATACTTTGATGGCAGCACTACGGTACAGGAAAGGCAGCGGGCCATTGATAATTTCCAGAACAATCCTGAGTGCAGAGTCTTTTTGATTTCGCTGAAAGCAGGTGGCGTGGGTCTTAACTTAACGGCTGCCGATTATGTGTACATCGTGGATCCGTGGTGGAACCCGGCGGTAGAACAACAAGCTATTGACCGTACACACCGCATTGGTCAAACCAAAAACATATTCGCTTACAGAATGATTTGTAAAGACACCATCGAAGACAAAATAATTTTACTACAAGAGAAAAAACGTGCCCTTGCAAAAGACCTGATTGGCGACGACAGCGGCTTTGTGAAAAAACTGACACAGGAAGATGTAGAGTATTTATTTAGTTAGGATTATTAGCCCGGCTGAATAGCCCTGATGGGGCGACATTGGCGACAGTTTACCCCGTTCATACGGGGCTCCGTTTGAATAATAGCTACTATTGGGCTTTTATCGGTTAGTATAAAAACATCCGGCATTTGTTGTAACAAACTTTATAGTTTAATACTCCAAGTCATTGCGAGGAGGGGTTCTTGACCCCGACGAAGCAACAACCAGGATATTTTAATACAGAGATAGAAAATGACAAAATGTTTTCAACTCCTTGAGGTTGCTTCGGGCAAGAACCCTCGCAATGACTGAATTTATTAACAGTACTATTGAAAGAACAATACATGGCTTCAACTAAAAATGAAGAGGCAAAAACCGCCCTTTTTTTACAACCCATAAACCTGCTTGATAACGAAGACATCCTACAATCCATACACGTTACAAAAGGTGCAAAAGGCATACACTACCGGGTGGAAGAACTGAACGATGGCGAAATAAGAAGGTACTACAGCAAGTTGCCGCGACCTGCTAAAGAACGGCTGCACCACCTAAGTACTCCGGGGCTTAAATACATTTCCGACGAAATAAAAAAGAAGCATAAACTGCAGCGATCCGGCACTGCATACGAAGCTTATTACCGCAATGCATACGGCCGGCAAGTACTGCAGCAGTTTGAATACCTGAAGCCATTTGCACAGCTAATAAAATGGTACCACCATTTGCCAAACCCAGCCACGGGTAAGATGATGACATCGCCTTGTAGTTTTAGCAACTACAAGCCTGAATTACAATTTGAAGTAAACAAAAACGGTGATGCATTACACTTGCAGATTTTAATAGGCATAAATGGAATTACATATAAAAAAACCAACTTTCGCCGCTTTGAATTTTTGCTGGAAAGTAAAAGTGAATACTTTTTACTGGCCTGGAAAGACTACCAAACCATAGAATGGCTGGCACAAAATAACCCGCAGCAGTACGCCGCTGATTCTGTATTATTTGCCCAAAATATACTGGCAAAATTAGAAGCAGATTATACCGTAAACCGCAATAATTTATTTGCCGTAACCACCATTGAAGCCTCACCTGTACAAAGGGTTTTGCTGAGTGAAATCAGCAACTCGTTTTTGGTTTTTACGCCTCAATGGATGTACGACGGCTATCTGGCTGAAGGCCCTTATAAACCATCTTTCGAAACATTGTCCGGTGGTGAGACCATTGTGATTAAAAGGAATAAAGAGGCCGAGGATGTATTTATTAAACAACTGGAATCGCTGCACCCGAATTTCCCCAAACAGCTAAATGGTTATTATTATTTATCGTTTGCAGATGCACAAAAAAAGCAATGGTTTTTAAAAGTGTACCATCAGCTATTGGATATGGATGTGCAGATGCTGGGCATGGATATGCTTAGTCATTTCAGGTATTCGCAATACAAGCCCGTTACCAGTTTTGGTGTAGTTACAGAAGAGGGAAATGCACTAACAGCAAAGCTGAGTGTAACCTTTGGCAACGAAGAAGTGCCGCTGCCAGAATTACAAAAAATTATAATGTCTGGCCAACGTGCCGTAATGCTGAAAGATGGCACCATGGGCGTTTTCGGCGAAGAATGGCTTACTCAATATGCCACTGTAATTAAGCATGGCAAGGTTGATAAAAAAGAAATACGGGTGCCCAAATGGATGGCTATCAGCGAAAACGGAAATGCCGGAGGCAGTGACATATTTAAAGTAACGGTAAACGAAAGCTGGTGGCAAAAATGGGAACGCTGGCAGCAGCCGGCCGAAGTTATTTATCCGGTACCACCACAGATCAATGCAAGCCTAAGGGCTTATCAGCATAAGGGCTACGAATGGATGCGGTTATTAAGTGAAGTAAATGCAGGCGCCTGTTTAGCCGATGATATGGGCCTTGGTAAAACCCTGCAAACGATATGCTTTATTACCGACCGTCTGGCACGGGCCACCGGCACAAAGGCATTGATTATATGCCCATCATCTTTAATTTATAACTGGCAGCAGGAAATAGAAAAATTTGCTCCACACCTTAGTACCTATGTGCATCATGGAACTACAAGAAACTTAGAAAAACTACATGATAAAACCCTTCATGTAGCCATCACAAGCTATGGCACTTTACGCAGCGATATAGACCAAATGGCTGAGATAATTTTTGAAGTGGCAGTGGTAGACGAAAGTCACAATATCAAAAATCCATTGGCTAAAAATACCCACGCAGTAAACATGGTGCAGGCAGTAAATAAAGTAGCCCTCAGCGGTACGCCTGTAATGAACAATACGTTTGACCTGTACTCACAACTGCAATATTTATTGCCCGGCATGTTTGGCAGCCGTGAGTTTTTTAAACGGGAATATGCCGATGCCATCGACCGGGACCGGGATCCGGAAAAGATAGCAGCACTGCAAAAATTAACGGCACCGTTTGTGCTGCGCCGCACCAAAGAACAGGTGGCCAAAGACCTGCCGGAGAAAACCGAATCTGTATTGTGGTGCAGCATGGGCATGGCACAAATGGATATGTACAACAGCATTAAAGACAGCATCAAAAGCAATCTTTTTCTTAATATAAAAAACGAGGGTTTGGGTAAAAGCAAACTGGCTGTTTTACAAGGCATCATGAAACTGAAACAGGTGTGTACTTCTCCCCTGCTGCTGCCTGCAGAAGAACAAACCACCAACCATTCTGTAAAAACTGACGTACTGCTGGAAGAGATTGCCAACCTGGGAAATCATAAAGTGCTCATCTTTTCACAATTCAAATCCATGCTGGATTTGCTTGGGGCTTCGTTTACCCAAAAAGGGCTGGCTTACTACCAATTGGATGGAAGTACCCCTGCAAAAAAGCGATCGGAAATGATTGACAATTTTCAGGAAGCAGGCAATACGGTAAACCTGTTTTTGATAAGCTTAAAAGCCGGTAACGCAGGTATTACACTTACAGCGGCCGATTATGTTTTCCTCTTCGACCCCTGGTGGAACAATGCCGTGCAGCAGCAGGCAATAGACCGTACGCATCGCATTGGCCAAACCAAAAACGTATTTGCCTATAAAATGATTTGTAAAGACACGATTGAAGAAAAAATTATACAGTTACAACAAAAGAAAACAGAACTGAGCGACAACCTTGTAGGTAATGAAGAAGGTTTTGTAAAACAGCTTACAAGGGAAGATGTAGAGTATTTGTTTAGTTAAAACAGACTCTTACGGCATACTTTATGAAAATGCTTCGTTAACTTCAACCTAAAAATAATTGACCATGAAAAAAATCTTATCAATTATACTGGTTTCAATCGTACTATTTTCTTGCAAAAAGAAAACTGCAGATGTGCAGCCGCCGGCCCAAACCAAAGAAAATATAGCAGGCATTTATAAAGTTACAGCACTTACTTACTCCGCTGCAGGTGCGGCAGAAGCCGACGGGTATAATACCTACATCCCGGCTTGCCAAAGAGACGATTTGCAACACTTAAAAGCTGATTTGTCATTTACTTATATAGATGCCGGAACGGTGTGTTCGCCTGCCGGAGATAAAGTGGGTACCTGGTTGCTGCCTGCTACCGGCAAGATTACTATAGATGGTCAAACGGGTGACATTGTTTCTTTTACCGGAACGGTATTGGTAGTTAGCAGGTTACAAACAGTTTTGGGCACACCTACTACATTTAAG
>JAYUTQ010000560.1:0-2716 GCA_043755055.1 Chitinophagaceae bacterium
CTTTTTTCCACAGGTAAAAATATTTTGATGGATACCGCAGGCCGTATCGACAAATTCAACAAACGTTACGCTAAAAAAGCTTAATTGCTTTTTCTACATAAAACCCTCAACTGGTAAATCGGTTGAGGGTTTTTTATTTTGGGTAATGTGGGAGTTTTAGTGTCTAAATTTTAATTTACAAAAGCCATATTAATTCTCTTCACAAATCCAATTGCCAAATCAAACAAAAATTAGCTGCAACAAATGGATATTTTTGAATGAACAGTTTTGAAGCATTGAACAAGGGAAATAACTTGTAAAAATATAATCCTACTTTTAGCATGACAGACGAGAAAATCTACTACATCCATTGGGATCATCGAATCGATCAAATTGTGAATTCGGAAATGGAATTGATTGGGAAGAGTCGGCTTTATTTGCCTTTTTTCTTTTTTGGAAAATCCTACGTAAAACTTGAAATCGGCTTTAGTAAGGTTTATAAATGTTTTTTTAGTAACATACTAAGCTCAGAAATGAAAGTTTATGAAAGCAATGCTCTTATTTTTTCATTTGTAGTTTTAAAGACAAAACCATTTACATATGCCTTACAATTTCAAGGTAAATTATTAGAATACATAGAAGTTGTTAATCAGCAACATTATGAAGTTGTTTTAGCTGGTAATAAAATTGGTAGGATTTTGTATTATCCAAAAATTTCCGGGGAGGTGTTATCATCTGGATTTGGTACCCAAATAAATATTCCAATTAAATGGAGTATTCCAACAATCATTTTCGCATTGTTGAAGAAAGATCATTATGGTCCTTCGACTTAAATATGAAGCAATGGGTTTTGTTTAAAAAATAAATATTCGCTTGGATTTAGAAGAAGTTTAAACAACAAATAAATCCAATTACGCCACATCCTCCAACACCTGCTTGTGGTTTTTTATCTCAATACAATGCTGGTAAATATTTTCAAAAGAACTAACCGAATTCCGGATGTCATGCGTTTGTATAATTTCCAGCGAATTGTTTTTCATTTGATGGTATAAAATATCATTTGAATAAATAGTATCAATGCATTTTACCAAAGTATTGGTATCACCAGAATTAAAAAGAAAACCGTTTTCACCATCATGCACCAATTCAGCGAGGGCACCGGCATTGGCAGCTATTACAGGCAGTCCGGAAGCCATTGCTTCCATGGTGGCTATGCTTTGTAGTTCGGCCACACTTGCAGTTACATAGCACCTGCTAAGGCGGTACAGTTGCGGCAGGTCTTCGTTGCTCACAAATCCGGTAAACACTACTTTGTCTTTAATGCCCAGCTTTGCCACCAGTTTTTCAAGGCTTGCTTTTATGGTTCCTTTTCCGGTAATTACAAAACAAAATTTATCTGAGTTTAATTTAGCAACGGCCCTCAGTACTTCATCTATATGCTTTTCCGGATCCAATCTGCCAACGTATAATAACACGGGCTTAGCCGGTATGCCATATTTTATTCTGATAGAAGCGCTGTCTGCTGCGGCTGTAAATTCGGTAAGGTCGATGCCATTGGAAATGGGCAATACATCTATAGCCAATTTAGGGCGTATCAATTTGGCGCCAGTTTCTGTAGGTGTGGTTACTACATTTAACTGGTTAAAAACCTTAGAAAAAGCTGCCCACATCTTTTTTTCAATAAAGTGATTTATGTGGAGAAAACTGTAAAATGGCGTAAAATTTTCCGTCATAAAGTGATTGGTACCTACAGCAGGCAATCCATATTTTTTATTAACCGTAAGTGCCGCTTTGTTGATGGAAAAATGATTTTGCAGATGCAAAATATCCGGCTTAAAGGTTTTAAAAACCAACTCCACTTTAGCTTTTAAAGTAAGCGGCACCGGAATACGGATGGCCTTGTACATGAGCAGCGACATAGATGGCACGCCGAAAACCCGAATATTCTCAATTACCTTATCTGTGTATTCTTTATTTTCTGATGGCGCCAGTACCGCAACTTCATGGCCATGCTTTTGCAGGCGTTCGGCCAGCCGCTGAATAAAATAATAAATGCCGTTAATGTGCGGATAATAGGTTTCTGAAACAAAAAGAATTTTCATTTGGTTTTCATTTTTGATCTGATAAAAAGAAAGGTTATAATACTTAATGCGACTGCAATACAAGCTATGGCCACGTAGTTGAGGGTGTCATTTATTTGCTGATAAGCATAGCCAAAAAAGTAGCCAATACACAGATAGAAACTGCATTGTATCATGGAAGTAATGGCACAAATAAGTATAAATTTTGAGTAGGGAAACCTGGATCTGCCGGCTAAAAAAAGCCCGGCCACACCCACACCCAATACAACTTTAGATAATGGAATGGCCTTGCGTGGATTGTTGCTGAAGTAAGCTTCGGCGCTTTGTAATTTTTCGTTGGTTAAGCCCACCCAGTTGCTAAAGCGGTATATCCAGCCTTTTTTGCCACAGCGGCCTAGCGAATAATATAAACTGTCGCCGGTAACATCTCCGGGTACAATAATTAGGAGGGCCAAAAATGGATTGAGGATGCCGGTGCTGCTTAAAAACCCAGCAATAACAGTAACAATGGGCCCTTCGAATATAGCAAGCGGAAACAAGATGGCATACTTGTATTTTAATAACAGGTAAATAGCTTGCTCCATGCACTTTTCACTTTAATACAATGGAAAGGTGATGGATTACGCATTCTGTTTTAGTCAACAGATTGGATTTAA
>JAYUTQ010000561.1:0-2707 GCA_043755055.1 Chitinophagaceae bacterium
GGTCGTGGCTTACAATCAGCACACAACCCTGATAGTTCATCAGGAAGTTTTCCAGCACACCCAACGTTGGCAAATCCAGGTCGTTGGTAGGTTCATCCAGTATTAAAAAGTTGGGGTTTTTAAAGAGTAAAGTAAGCAGTTGCAGCCTACGTTTTTCACCACCGCTAAGCGATGATAAAAAGGTGTACTGCTTATCGCCCATAAACAAAAACAGCTCTAAAAATTTAGCGGCTGTAAGTACGCCACCATCAGCCAGCGGAAAAGTTTCTGCAAATGTTTTTACATATTCTATTACCCGCATGTCATGCTTAAACTCAAGCCCACTTTGATTATAGTAGCCAAACACAACCGTGTCGCCAATATTTATTTTGCCGCTATCGGGTTCGGCAAGGCCTTGTAAAATGTCGAGGAAGGTAGATTTACCCACACCGTTTTTACCAACAATACCAATGCGTTCGCCTTTGCTAAACGTGTAATCGAAACCTTTTAAAATTTGCAGGTTGCCAAAGGATTTGTACACCTTTTTGGCCTCAATTACTTTGCCACCAATGCGGTTCATTTTCATCTGCAACTGCATTTGGTCGTCCACTATTTTTTGCTTGGCACGTTTTTCTACTTCGTAAAAATTATCCTGCCGGCTTTTGCTTTTTGTAGTTCTTGCTTTGGGCTGTTTACGCATCCAGGCCAGCTCTTTTCTAAACTCATTTTTGGCTTTGTCTATACTGCTGAGTTCGCTGTCAATCCTAGCTGCTTTTTTCTCCAGATAGTTGGCATAGTCGCCGGTATAGGTATAAATTTTTTCACGTTCCATCTCCCATATTTCTTCACTTACAGCATCCAAAAAGTAGCGGTCGTGGGTTACCATTAGCAGGGTTACATATTCGCCATTTAAGTAATTTTCGAGCCACTCAATCATCTCCACATCCAGGTGGTTGGTGGGTTCATCCATTATCAGCAGGGCGTGGCTGTTTTCAAAGCCAATATCTATTAGCGTTTTGGCAAGGGCCACCCGTTTACGCTGTCCGCCGCTGAGGCTGCCCACTTTTTGATCCAGATGGTGGATATTGAGTTTGGTAAGAATCTGTTTCACTTTGGCATCAAAATCCCACGCACCCAGTTCGTCCATTTTATGCAGGGCTTCGGTAATGGCTTCGGCATCTTCGCCTTCGTTTACCATTTCGTAATCCCGTATGGCATTGAGCACCGGGTGGTCGTGTTCAAAAATATTTTCGGCAATGCTCTTGCCTTCTCTAAACTGCGGATCCTGTTCAAACAGTACCACATTCACATCTTTATGGATCCAGCATTTGCCCTCGTCGGGTGTTTCTTTACCGGCTAATATGCGGAGCAGCGTACTTTTTCCGGTACCATTCCGGGCTATCAGGGCTATTTTTTCGCCTTCATTTATCTCGAAAGAAATATTGGAAAACAGCGGCGTTACGCCGTAAGATTTTGTTAGGTTTTGTACTGAAACGTAATGCAAGATTTGTGATTTTTTTTTGCCACAAAGAACGAAAGAACGAAGATGCACAAAGGCATTTTTGTTTCGTTTTTTATGGGCTGATTAAGATAATTTTTTTTGCCACAAATGACGAAGTCAGGAAGATGCACAAAAGGCTTCGTTGAGGAATATGTGTTCTACTAGCTAACATCCTTGGAATCCTGAAAAATATTCTTTGTGAACCTTTGTGGCTTTCTTCTTTGTGGCTATTTTTTTTCCTCAAAAACAAAGCCTTCATGCCTTGGCGCTTTTTTAAAGGCGTTTATTAAAAACTGTTGTGGTTCGAATAGTTTTCTTTTTGCGGTATCCATCCAGGCGCCGTCGATGGTGAGGATTGCAGCCAACGTTTCGTCGTTTTTCCATATTTCGTGGAGGATGGTCCAGCGGCTGTAATCGGTACGGGCCTTTAGCAGCGAGGCATTTACCACAATTTTGTCACCAAATTGTATTTCTTTTTTAAAAATGCATTCTTCTCTAAAAACGATTGGAGCAAACTGTTGCTGCATAAAAATCTGTGGTGTAAGGCCTATTTCTACCAAAAAGCAGGTTCTTATAAAAGCCCCAAAATCGTAGTACACAGAATGCCGCAGGTGAAAATTGGGATCGAGGTCGCTCCAACGAACTTCAACTTGTTTGGAATAATAGGTCAATTATTAAAGGTTTGAGTTTTAAAATGTTTTTATAAATGGTTGTATTGGGCGGTGCAAGTTACCTGTATTGTGCGGAAATGAAAGTAACCGGGAGCAATAAAACGGCAAAGCATTACCTCCATCGTTACTTAAAAGGTTGCTTTGCACAAACGTTACACAATGCATGTCAGTCATTTATAAACTGCTGCCTAAAAAGATTCTCCGGTAAAAAAGTAAAATCCCAAACCTTCCCTCGTTACGCCTAAATCGAACCGTATAAAAATATCTTTTTTGGGAAATAGCAAGTAACGAAGGCCTGCACCTGCCGAAAATTTTACATTACTAACTTGTAGATTATCTATACTTGGGCCCAGCACAGCAGCACTTGCAAATACCGCAGCACCAATCCTTTTGCTAAACGATAATGGCAGTAACCTGTACTCAGTTTGTGCAGCAATCATATTTTTATCGCGGTAGCGGCCAAAATAGTAACCACGCATTATTGTTTCGCCCCCTATCAAAGCCATTTGGTTAAAGGGTACGTTACCGGTAAAAAAATTCCCCGTTACCTGCCAGG
>JAYUTQ010000562.1:0-6024 GCA_043755055.1 Chitinophagaceae bacterium
TCCCGACGTATGCCATTAAATGAAAGTGTTTCATAAGGCACTGCTCTAAGCGGCAACTTATAGGAGTATTTTCCCGGATTAACTGTTATTAACCCATTTTGTATATATGCACTTGTATTATTTGAGACAGCAAATCCATTAGCTGTGCTTGCAATTTTTTTTATTTCCAACGCCTCTTTTACATCTACCTCTACAGGATGCCACCACGTAAAAAGGCCCTTTTTTATTTGTAAGAAAAAGGAATAAGTGCTTGGGGGTGCAATTACATTTGCTGACAAAACATTTTGATTCTGCTTTTCTGTTTTAAATATATGTTGCGGATCATACAAATTTAAAAAACCCTGACTCATAGTCCAATAAGTGAATCGTTGGTTTGCGATAATTGTTTTAGGAAATTTTTCAAAAACTTGTAACAACAAACCATCCCAAACAACCTTCACCTCATACTTCTTCTCAGCCTCCACATTCACTTCTATCATTGGTGTTCCAATCGCCTCATCCACATTTTTCCAACTCACTTTTTTACCATTGACCAAAAGACTTTTTACAGCTGTTCCATTTGCCTGCAACAATAATTTCAGTCGCATAACTTTTAGGAAAGTTGGTACAATCGTGTACATATCTTCCTTACCATTTCTTTTAAAATCAAAAGTAATATCCGGCGTAGCAATTGAGGCATTTTTCCATTCAACGGGGAAACCCGGTTTAATTGTTAATTCTCCTTTTAAAGCATTGGGTTTGATGCCAAATAAACCTTCTACCAAACTCCTTGCTGTCATGGCCACAGGGTCGGCAAAATCACGGTAGGCTTCGCCCCTTGCAGCATCGTAAAAAGATATCTGCCCAATGTTGCCGGGGCTGCCACCGAGGTACATGGTGCTGAGCAATTCACTCTTCCAGAGGTTGAATGCCTTATCACTACGGCCAGCCTGCCAGTAGGCCAAAGCAGTATGCATAACTTCGGCCGTGGCCACGTTATTCAGGCTCCAGTCGTAAGGCATCCATTTGCTGGTGCTAATGGTATTATAGCCATCTTCCAAACCCCAAGCCCGTACTGGTATATGCGGTATTTTATTATCCACATATTTCATGCTTTGATATGCCTGAAATGCATCCGGCACTTCACTATCAAGGCTATGGTAAATGGTCCACATGGCAGGGTATTTATGCAGCATTTTGTTGCCTAGTATATCCTTGAATTCCGCATAGGTTCCTTCGGCAGGCATCCACAATGTTTTGTTTAGTGCGGCCATAATCTTTGCTGCTTCGGCTTCGTAGCTACTGCCATCTTCTCCTATTATTTTTGCAATGGCAGCGGCTTCTCTGTTGGCCAAATAATTATAGGCTGATGAATGTGTAACCGCACCGCCGCTATACTGCAACGCATCGCTTGCCCAAATGGCTGCATAGGCGTCGTACAACCCGTCATCATCGCTATCAAAATTTCTTTTTTCCCATGCCAGATGGCGTGTAATTACAGGCCACATTTCTTTGGCAAAAGCCATGTCACCCGTCCAGTAAAAATGGCGGATAAGACCATCGATATATACCAGGTTCATATCGTAATGGTGCGGCCGAAATTCTCCGTTTGGGTTGCGGCTTATATAACCACTTGTAAACATATTTGTACCCATTTTCTCTAAACCCCTTGCCAGATGTAAAGCTGTATCCATAATAACCGGGCCTGTTAGTGGGCTGGTAACCTGCGATAAGGAATACGCTTTAAAATGCGTTTTAGCACGGTCGTGCCAGCCAAGCACATCAGCCACATAGGGACCACGCCACCCATTAAGCCGCATCCGCCAACCGATGCTTCCATGCATGTAAGTAGGACTGTCCCATATAGCATCTGCTGCTGTACCGATAACCCCACCAAGTGTGTTGATCCATTTATCCGGCGTAACTATTTTTATTCTGTGGGCTATAAGTTTTCTGGCAGTTTCTGCTTTTTCAAAAACAGCCGGAAGTGTAGTGTAGGAAATGGATACATTGGTGCTACCGTTCTGAATTGCAAAATAGTATGCCTGATTATTCTGAACATCCAGCTTACCGGTTATTGCCGGTGTTTTTGTTTGTTTGGATTGATAAAATAGCGATGGTGATGATAGCTGCGCAGCATCAGCAACATGAATATCTGAAGTTGGCGGAACGATGCCTGAAAGGGTTTGTTCCTTACCAATCTTAACTGCCTTTACGGTGTCTGTAGCAAAATTTTTATTTACATAAGGATCCCACTCGGCCACAAGACCACTGCCATAGTTGATATTAAAATTATTTTTATTGATACTATATCGATTGTCGGTGCAATATTCAGGCTTTAGGTAAAAACTACTTTCCGGATCAGGGCCCATGTCGCCATCACGACTAAACTTTTTGCCACTTGCTCCTCCATAAGCCCAAACCAATTGCACTGTTGATGGTGTATTTTGATAGCTGGCTTTTATAATCATTCCTTCGGCATCTGCCATTGCCAGCACCTCGATGTGTATTGATCCCTTTCCCAATATATTATCTTCAATATCATATATCATGCAGCCTGGCCGATAACGGGCAGTAATCTTATCTGCGCTTATCAGCCACTTGCTGCTGTCGGCTGCTATTAACCCAAACTTAAAATTACCGCCCATGCCGGGCATGTACAAAGCAAACTCCGGAAGGTCGCCTGCCTCTACACGAAAGGCTGTATTGGTACCATACAAGGCTCTTGTAAATCTTCGATTGCCGTTTGTAATTACAAAATCTGCTCCATCGGGCTGATACCTTACAGTTCGTTCAATACCGTGCCAGTAGCGGGTTGAGTCTAAGGGTTGTGCATTTGAGGTACATGCAAAAGCTAAAACGAGGAGGAAAGGAAGCAATGCTTTTTGCATGGGAAATTTATTATTTATAAAGTTGTCTGTCAGGCTGAGCCCCGTAAAAACGGGATTTACAACTTGTCGAAGCCCATCGTGTTGATAGATATAAGGACCAACATGATTGCCTTCGACAAGTTGTAAATCCCGTTTTTTACGGGGCTCCGGCTGACAATGGTATTATTCTCTAAAACACATTATCCACGGCTGGTCTGCTGTATTGTTCTTTGCTATCGGTGGTTTTGGGCATACCAAAATAAAAATACAGGGTCCTGTTTTTACTGCCTTTCAAATGATTCAATTCGCTTTGCGGACCGTAAGCTCTTGTATTTGTAGTGAGGCCAGTGGCCAGTTTGGTACCTATTGGCGGTATGGCATCTAAAAAAGAAATATTACCAACCGGTAATTCAGGGTGTGGCTTTCCGGCGGCACTTAATGCATAAAAATCGAATAGGCGAACATACAAGCCGCTGTCTTTACTGGCTATGTAAAACTTGCCTTCAACAGTGCTTAATTCCATCCAGTTTACTTCGCCATAATATCCTTTAAACTCGGGGTACACAACAGGTGAATATCCGGTATGCGTATTGTTGTAAATATTTTGCCATACGTTTACCGGCGTTCCAGCTAAGCGATTTTTCCATTGGCGGCTTGGCCCTTTACCCAACCAGCGGCTCGACAACACGTAATTTTCGGGGTAACTAAAACTGATTCCTGCAAAAGGTAAATCACCTTCGGCGTTGTATTCATATTCCAATGTTACCCAGCCGCTGCTGTTGATTTTCCACTTGGTATATTTCATACTGCCGCTATAAGTAAATTCTACCACCTGTTCATTTTCTGCCTTATACGTTTTACTGCTTTCAACTGCGGCGGTGCCTTTTACTACCACCGGGCCGTTGTTAAAGGACAACACATAATCGTTGGATATATTTTTTGTAGTAACAAGATTGCCTGTTTTTTTATCAAGTGTAATAGAAACATCGCCGCCACCAATTGTGTAAACAGAGTCTGTTTCTCTAACAGTGGCTGCATCGGTTTTTATAGTTACAAAATTGCTAATGATGGATTGGTTGCTTTTTATTTTGCTTGTCCATTTATACAGGTCTTTACCAAAATTGTCCTTTGCAACTATCACCAGAGCATCATACTTTCTATAATCAGATGGCAAAATTACCTGCAACGTCCCTTGCATTGTAGCTGCAATATTAGGCGCCGCTATTGTACCTTTTTGTTGAACCACATAACCATCAAATCTGTCGAAGGGTTTGCTGTAATTTACCAATGCCCAATGAAAAGTACATTGGTTAGCATTAAGAAAATGGAAGCGATTATCGAGTGCAATCTGGCCGTTGAAATTTTCCGACAGTTCAACAGGCATGGCTAGTTTTATGGGAGAAAAAATTTCACGAAGTGCATAAAAACTGCCCTCTTTTTCACGGTGAGGGCCAAGAATACCATCATTAGCATTGAGACCGTTTGCATCCAAAGCATTGTTGAGATCGGTGCGTACAATGGCTTCATCTACCAAGGCCCAAATAAATACACCGCCACTTTTTTGTGACTTCCAATGCAGGTTCCAAAAATCATCCATAGCGGCACCGGCTCCGCCATCATCCTGTGCATGCAACATTTCTGTAGGCATGTAAATGAGCGAATCATTTAATATTTTTTGAGTGCTGTAAAAATCCTCGTAATGGTTACAATCGATACCATTAATCTGATTGCCCGGCCGGTGGTGCGGATGGATTACCGGGCGTTTTTGAAAATCCCATTTCACAAAATCATCATCCAATTCTTTATTGGTTCCACCTTCGTTACCATTGTCCCAAAAAATAATTGAAGGATGATTGAGGTCTCTCAATACCAATTCTTTTACCAATGGTTGACCAGCTTTTGATGAGTAGTATTTCTGCCATCCAGCCAATTCATCTAAAACATAAATGCCAAGGCTATCGCAGAGTTGTAAAAAATATTTATCGGGCGGATAGTGACTACAACGCACCGCATTCATATTCATTTCCTTTATAATTAAAGCATCCTGCAATTGCTGTTCTTCACTCATTGCTCTTGCAGTTTCGGGCCACCAACAATGGCGGTTAGCACCTTTCATTTTTACTTGTGTGCCATTTATGTAAATGCCTTGACCGTATTTTATTTCAATGGTGCGGAAACCAAATTTTTCATTCAGTTCATACAACTTTTTGCCAGCTGCATCTAGCAGCACTACGTTGGCATTGTAAAGATTAGGTGTTTCGGAAGTCCATGATTTAATATTTTCTACAGCTGCTGTTGCTACTACATTCTCAGCCATTTTTTCAATCGGTACTTTAACCCTTCCAACAACTCTCTTATTTGCATCTGTGATGGTGGTAACAATTGTTCCATTTTGCGAAAGACCCTTTGTCCATGCCTGTATCGAAAATTGGCCGTTTGCTTTTGCATCTATACCTACATAATCTATAAATTGTTTTGGTGTAGCCTCTAAAAAAACAGGTCGAAAAATGCCACCGAATACCCAATAATCAGCCAGACGTTCGGCATTGTTTACACTTGCATCGGCGCTCATTTTACTTACCATTACTTCCAAAGTGTTGGGTTTATCATAGTTTAATAAAGTAGTGATGTCGTACTTAAAACGGTAGAACGCACCTTGATGAATGGCGCCTGCCGGCTTACCATTTATCTTCACTTCGGTATCGGTCATGCTGCCATCAAATACCATGTTGATGTTTTTTCCTTTCCACGATGGTGCTACTTTAAAAGTGTATTTGTACATACCCTTTTCATCGTAAAAGCGAAAATTTTTACCGTTGGTTTTATAATCACGGCCATAATTATAATTGCCAAAGCCCTGCTGCTCCCAGCAACTAGGTACTTGTATTTTACTCCAGGTTCCACTGTTGCGGCCTGCACTACACATAAAATCCCATTGCACGGTGTGGGCGGCATCGGTGCCACTTAAAAACTGTATTTGTTTTTGTTGGGCTTGCAATGAAGCAAAAAGTAAAAATTGAAAGACCAAAAACCCCGAGATTTTATATTTTTTTGGCATAACTTATATTTAAATTTTTAAACAGGTTTTTATTTGGCAAATATTTTTGTGTGATTCAAAATCACACCATCATCTACAATTATTTTTAGGGAATGCTATCAAGAAATAGCAACCAAA
>JAYUTQ010000563.1:0-6023 GCA_043755055.1 Chitinophagaceae bacterium
GAAGGCGGCACTGCCTTTGCCAATATTAGCAGTACAGAAAGGTATTGGGGCAATGAAAGAAATGATTATTACGAAAAGACTTACGACCAGTTAATGAGTGTGGGTGGGGGAAATTATAGAGGTGGTGGAAATATTAGAATAAGAGGTGTAGCAACTATGCAGTCAGACATGGAAATGGATAGGGCAGCACCAATGGCTATGAAATCAATGGCAGTAGAAGGAGAAGCAGATTATAACAAAGTTGAGATGGCAAAATTTACACCTCCCAAAATAGTAGCCGATAGTGAGGTTAAATCAGATGAAAGACCACCAATCAAAGAACAACCCAACGAAGACCTCTCCACTGTCCAGGTCCGTACCAACCTGCAGGAAACTGCCTTCTTCTTTCCCGATTTACACACCGATGCCGAAGGCAATATTGAGTTTAGTTTTACCATGCCCGAAGCACTCACCAAATGGAAAATACAGACCCTTGGCCATACCAAAGATTTGGCTATTGGCATGGCTTCTAACACCACCATTACCCAAAAAGATTTAATGGTTCAGCCCAATGCCCCAAGGTTTTTTAGAGAAGGCGATAAGCTGGAACTGAGCACCAAAGTGGTGAACCTCACCGATAAAGTATTGACAGGTCAGGCACAGTTGCAACTGTTTGATGCAGCCACCAATAAACCTGTTGACGGGTTGTTTAAAAACAGCATTTCACTACAAAACTTTACGGCTGCTGCCGGGCAAAGTGTTGCGGTAAAATTCCCGATAGAAATACCTTTCAATTATGGTAGTGCATTAACCTACAGAATCGTAGCTAAGGCTGGCGCAGTAAGCGATGGCGAAGAAAGTGCTGCACCTGTTTTAACCAACAGAATGCTGGTAACCGAAAGCCTGCCTATCAATATCCGCAATACCAACCAAAAGGATTTTAAGTTTGAAAAACTATTGAAAAGTGCCGGCAGTAATACTTTAACCAATCAGGGCATTACCGTAGAATTCACCAGCAATCCGGTTTGGTATGCAGTTCAATCTTTGCCCTATTTAATGGAATACCCTTACGAATGTGTGGAGCAAAATTATAACCGCTTTTATGCAAATGCATTGGCTTCCAAAATTGCCAACAGTATGCCTAAGATAAAAGCAGTGTTTGAGAAGTGGAAGACGAGTGACACTGCCGCCTTAATGAGTAATCTTGAAAAAAATCAGGAACTAAAACTGGCTTTGCTGGAAGAAACGCCATGGGTAATAGATGCCCAAAACGAAAGCAAACAAAAGAAAAATATTGCCCTGCTTTTTGATATGGTAAAAATGAGCCAGGAAGCTGCTAAAGCCATTGCCAAAGTAAAAGAAATGCAAACAAGCAATGGTGGTTTTATGTGGTTCAAAGGCGGGCCTGATGATCGTTATATGACGCAATATATCATTTCATCCATGGGGCATTTGCGTAAACTAGGCGTTTTGTCCCCCGCTGTCGGGGGTGCCGAAGGCGGGGGTGGATTGGGCCAGAATCTGAACCAGGAAATTAAAAACATCATTGCCAGAGCCATCCCTTACCTCGATGCAAGAATTAAAGAAGACTACGACTGGCTGATAAAGTATAAGGCTGATTTAAGTAAAAACAATTTGTCATCCATCTCCATCCAATACCTGTACATGCGTAGCTTTTTTACCGAATACCCAATACCCGCTGCCAGCAAAACGGCCGTGGATTATTACACCAAACAAAGCCAGCAGTTCTGGCTGCAAAACAGTAAATACGATCAGGGCATGATCGCATTGGCACTCAACCGTAAAGACGATCAAAAAACACCGGTTGCTATTTTAAAATCACTTCGTGAAAACAGCATTACCAATGAGGAGTTTGGCATGTACTGGAAGGAGTTTAACACCGGCGGCTACTATTGGTATCAGGCGCCTATCGAAAGCCATTCGCTGCTGATAGAAGCTTTTAGCGAAATAGAAAACAAAACAGAAACCATTAACGACCTTAAAACATGGTTGCTAAAACAAAAGCAAACCCAAAACTGGAGAAGCACCAAAGCCACGGCCGAAGCCTGTTATGCATTATTGCTGCAAGGCAGCAATTGGATCAATGTAGAAAAAACAGTCACCATTAAACTGGGCGATTACACCATCAGCAGCAACGATAACAATATCAAAGCCGAAGCCGGAACAGGTTATATTAAAACAAAAATTGATGGCAAAGATGTGAAGCCGAATATGGGGAATATTAGTGTAAAACTGGTTGACCAATCAACCAATAAACAAGCCAACCAATCAACCACAAGCTGGGGTGCCGTTTACTGGCAGTACTTTGAAAACCTTGATAAAATCACAATGGCGGCTACGCCTTTATCGCTGGTAAAAAAATTGTTTGTTGAAAAAAATACTGACCGTGGCCCGGTATTGACGCCTGTAAACGACGGCGACATTATTAAAATCGGCGATAAAATAAAAGTTCGCATAGAACTGCGTGTGGACCGCAACATGGAATACGTACACATGAAAGATATGCGGGCCGCTTGCATGGAGCCGGTTAATGTTTTAAGCCAGTATAAATACCAGGATGGCCTTGGGTATTATCAGAGTACCAGAGATGCAAGTACCAATTTCTTTTTCAGTTATTTAAACAAAGGCACCTATGTGTTTGAATATCCGCTAACCGTTACACACAGCGGTAATTTTAGCAATGGCATTACCAGCATCCAATGCATGTATGCACCTGAGTTTACAAGCCACAGCGAGGGTGTTAGGGTAACAGTGAAGTAAATAAAGGAATAAGGTTTTAAAACGTAGTAAACATGGATACTAAAAACCCACAACCAGACAAAGCATTACTGTTACAACTCGTTACAACGGCTATGCCATTTGGTAAATACAAAGGCACGTTACTGTGTAATCTGCCTGTATCATACTTGGAATGGTTTACAGTTAGAGATGGTTTTCCTAAAGGAAAAATGGGCGTATTATTAGCGCTGATTTATGAGATAAAGCTTAATGGCTTTGAATACTTGCTACAGCCATTAAAAAAGCAATAATTGCTCGTTTTAAAAATCAAAAGCGTTTCAATTCCCATTTTTTAAACCAATACTGTGGCGTATAAATAATGGTCGCCGTATCATCAAGCAGATACCATGGCGAATCTGGCCGCAAGGGATTATTTAGCACATGTATATCCTGTGCAGGCATATAACTTTGTGCCAGCATGTACATTTTTTTATGTGTTAATTGGTGTTGTGCCATTGGCACTACAATAACTGCATGCCCCGGAAACCCGCCACGGATAAGCACATCACCACATCCCATCCCGGTAATACCAATCGGTTTTAATTGCTTAGCAAAACTATAGCTGCCACACATGCCAAATACATTTGATAGATAGCGGTTGAATTGCGGACGGTAAGCATTTTGAGGTAGCATATATTTTTTACCGTTGTTATCTGTAAAAAAAATCTGCTCTAACGCTCCCCTGCTCCACCAATATTCGGCCCAAAGCCGCATAAATGCATCAGCACATTGTTGCAGGTTTTCTTTGCCTATGCTCATATTTTTTACAGCAAACTGTGCCGATTGATTTTGCTTTTTTTCGCCATTAAAAAGGTATACCGTTTTATCTTTCTTTAATGGAAGGTTCTGTAGATAATTTGCGAACGAACCCTCAGCATACTGTTTTGTTTTAAATCCATCAGGTGGTGGTATATATGCTATCGTTATAGGCCAGAGCGGCTTTGTATTCATAGCTGCTCTAGGTTTTGTGTAACTTATTTTTTTACTATGTAGGGCCAAGCTTATTGCCCAGATAAGAAGGCCCCAAACGGTGGCCACAATAAAAAATGGAAACAATTTTCTAAGCATGACGATTGGATGCCATGTGTAATTATTTCCACAAAATATTTTGAAAGCAGCCGATGTATTTAAAAGAAAATTTATTCATCCATGCCATCGCTATTATTTCCGCCTTCCGTTTTGCTGGATGCTGCAACCAATTCGTTGAGTGTTTTAATTTCATCGGCTGTAAAATACCGCCACCTGCCGGGTTCAAGTCCTTTTAAACTCATCGTCATTATACGGATACGTTTCAAGCTTTCCACATTGTAACCAAGTGCTTCGCACATGCGGCGTATTTGCCGGTTCAGGCCTTGTGTTAGTATTATTCTAAATCGGTTGGGGCCTTCCTGCTGTACAAAACATTTTTGTGTGGTAACGCCTAAAATTCTAACACCACTTCGCATAGATTTTATAAAATCGAGATTCAGCGGCTTATCAACACTTACCACATATTCCTTTTCATGCTGATTACCAGCCCTTAAGATTTTATTTACAATATCACCATCATTGGTAAGAAAAATCAAACCCTCAGATCGTTTATCAAGCCGGCCAATGGGAAAAATCCGGGATGAAAAATTGACGAAGTCAATGATATTGGTTTTATCTTTTAGATCGGTAGTACAGGTAATGCCTTTGGGTTTATTAAGCGCTATATAAACAGTTGCTTTTTTCTTTTTTAATGGTTCGCCATCCACTTCTACCACATCGTTTTCCAATACACGATTGCCTTTGCTGGCTATATCGCCGTTAATGGTTACCCTTCCCTGTTCTATGTATTTATCAGCTTCACGCCGGCTGCAAAAGCCTGTTTCGCTAATGTATTTATTTACACTTTTATCCATCTGTCTGTTTCTAATTACACACAAGATTACAATTTGAAACTGATTAAATTTCCATCATCTGATGAGCTATACAAAAATAAAGCCCGGCAAAATGATGCCGGGCTATCTGCTGCTATGCTATTTGTTTTTTAAAAAGTGTTGGGTAATAAAATTTACATTAAAAATTCTCTGTACTCAAAACTGTTTGCCCATTTGAGTATTGTATACTTGCATCATCTTCTGCGGTGATGTAAATTTTTGTGGGTTTAAAAGCTGTAACTGTTTTTAAAGAACTTCTCAAAGTTTTTGAAAGCAAACTACCGGAAGTATTCAACTGTCCAATGTTCTTGGTTCCGTTTCCTTCGGTTACCATCCAAACTACATACATCTGCTTTGGTGGTGTTAACCGTGATGCCTCGGCTAAACGCATTACGTTTAAATCGATATTGTAATTGTTATTCCCATCTTGTTTTACCTTTACAAAACCTTCAGCAGCCGGAACTACGGTGGAATTGGCAAACATAATTTTTTGAGCACATGATTGAAGCAATGCTATACAGCAAAATATTAATACAACCGATACGATAGTTTGGGAAGTGTTTCTGTATTTGATTAACATGACAAATGATTTTAGGTGGTATTTAAAACTGACCTGATTGATTGTTATCTTTTAGCAAACCATTTAGGCTTTAACAGTTTCGTGTAAATCCCTGTATTTTTTTATCATGTCGTGGGCAGTTTTTAAATCCGCTTTCTGGCTTGTAATCAGTTGTCTGATTTCTGCACTCATTTCGGCATCAGATTCAAGGGCATCTTCATATGCTTCCTGTGCGGCATCTTCACCAAATTCGCAAGATGCAAGAATTGCAGTACGGTCTTTACCGGAAAATGCAGCTTTAATATCCATCCAAATGCGGTAAAATACACCTGAATTGGTAGTGCCTTCAGCCGGCTCATCCCCAAGCTTTACAACTTCTGCACTTAGTTCGCTGGCAAATTTGGTACTATCTGCAGCTAGTTTATGAAATACAGCTTGCAGGTCCACATCAATTGTATCTGTTTCGTCAGCTGCTTTTTTGTAGCCCTCAACACGATCGTTGTTAATTTCTATAAGGCCATTTAATACATTGGCTAATTTTTCGTTTGTGTCCATGATTTTTTGTTTTTAGTTTAATAATGAATTACAAAAAATCATGCCACCGACAGATATAATCTAAAGCACATAAAAAAGGCATTTACTTTGGGTAAATGCCTTCCCATTACGGGCAGAACTTATTTTACTTTGAAAAAGCGTACTAAACGCCAAATTGCTTTAAGTGATGGTCCAGATGCTTCCAGGAAAGCAATGCCCACTCTTCATTTGTCATTTTACCAAAAAAAGGA
>JAYUTQ010000564.1:0-6023 GCA_043755055.1 Chitinophagaceae bacterium
CTGCACCACGGTGTCGGTAATATTTTTTAGCGTACTGGTATTGGCACCCTGGCCGGCGGCACAGGCTACTACCATGCCAAACCTGCGTTTTTGAAACTCAGAAAGGTGATTGGATGCCCCTCGTTTTTATTATGACCGACGGAAGCCCAAGCGATTTGCAGAAATACCGGGAGATGATTGTAGAAGTAAAAAAACGCCATTTCGGAAACATTGTAGCCTGTGCCGCCGGCCCTAAAGCCAAAGACGAAATGCTGCTGGAACTAACGCCGCATGTAGTACATCTCGATACTACTGACAGCAGCACCTTCTCTCAATTTTTTAAATGGGTAAGTGCCTCTGTAAGCAGTGGCAGTATGAGTGTAGGCACCGGTGGCGAATTACCCTTGCCACCGCCACCGCCGGAAGTGCATATTGTTATTTAATGAAGACAATCTTTTCAGGGTAAGGTTATAATTACCTTGTATTTTTTTACAACCAAACCATATCATGCTCCACCTTCTTTTCAAAATTTTCATCATCGTTTGTCTGTTAGCATTTTTTTTGTACACCAAATTACTGCCATACAAAGACCGGCTCAATGTGCAGAATGCAAAAATTTATAAATTTTTCAACAGCATCTTTTCGCCATTGCTTAATTTTTTTCGGGGCATGGCCAAGCCCTATCAGGTAGGTACAGGTGTGGCAATAGACACGGCGCAGTTTATTGTTTTTTGTATTTTGGTGTTGCTCACATTGGTGTTTTAAACTGGGAGTTGTGAGCGTAAAGAAGCAAGGATTGAATTGTGACAAATCACACTTCTGAAATCATAAATTATTTCGTGGTTAAATAAATCGTAAATCACAAATCATAAATCAAAATGCGTCGTTTACCTATTTACTTTTTAATTGATGTTTCCGAATCTATGGTGGGTGAGCCCATACAAATAGTGGAAGAAGGAATGGCAACTATTATAAAAGAACTCCGCAGCGATCCCTATGCCTTGGAAACAGTTTGGGTCTCCATCATCGTATTTGCCGGGCAGCCCAAAACGCTAACGCCTTTGCAGGAAGTGATTACTTTTTACCCGCCTAAATTCCCAATCGGTTCCGGCACTTCGTTGGGCGATGGATTGGGGCATTTAATGTTTGAGCTCAATAAAAACATAGTAAAAACCACTGCCGATACAAAAGGCGACTGGAAGCCCATCATTTTCCTATTTACCGATGGTGCCGCTACCGATGATACCCGTGCCGCCATAGCCGAATGGAAAAGCAAATGGAGAACCGGGGCTAATATGGTGGCCGTTTCTTTAGGCGATGATAACAACCTCGCCATGCTTAAAGAGCTGACCGAAAACGTGTTGCTGATGAAGGATACATCACCCGAAAAGCTGAAATCGTTTTTTAAATGGGTAACAGCTTCCATTAAAACCAGCAGCATTAGTGTGGAGAAAAATTCCACCGGTTTTGAGCTGGCAATGCTGGATAAAAACGTAGTAGAAAAAGTACCCGATAATGTAGCCCCTATAAATACCGCCAACCTCGATCCCAATTTTGTAGTGCTTTCGGCCAAATGCCAAAACACACAAAAGTCCTATTTGGTAAAATACAAGCTACATACAGCCCCGTTAGAAATTGGCGGTATGAGTATGAGTAGCCGCCATTACCGGTTACAAGGCGCCTATAATATTGCCAACGATTATTACGAACTGGCGGATAACAATGCCGGCTTTGCGGGTAAAATAAATACGGAAGAATTGATGGGTTTCCCGGCCTGCCCAAGCTGTGGCAATCAGTTTGGCGTAGCAGTGTGCCAATGCCAAAAAATCCATTGCTGTGGCAACGAGGAAATAAGCACCTGCCCATGGTGCGGTAACAAGGCCCAATATGGTAGTGGCGAAGGCGGCATGGATCTCAATCGTCAGTTGGGTTGATTACAACAATCTCATTCACATTTCCAAACATAAATACATGCTAAATGAAAGGAAGGGTTTTTTAGAATCACTCTTCAAAAAATATAATGTTGATGCAGCTTCCCGAAGCAAACTATTTGCCGAATTCTTAAACGAAGAATTGGTGGTGGAAGCCTTTATACAAATGCAAAAAAATCAAAATGCCATGCTGGACCGTTGGAAACAAAAAGTAAAACTGGACGATATAAAACAAGCCAATCTTAGCATGCCCAATGCTACTGCTGGCAAGTATTATAAACATACCATCGACATCACCAAGCCTCCATTAAATGAGATTACGGCTTTCGATTTGGTAGAATTTGAAACCACAGGGCTGGAATATGAGCCGGGAACAAGAACCATTAAAGGTGTACCAGAAGCTTCGGGAGATTATAAGCTCACCTTTCGTTTTCAAATAGCTGAAAACGACGATTGGTACGAAAAGCAAATCAGTTTTGTAATAAACCCCAACCCAAAATCGCTTTGGAAAGATTTACCAAGCGATGAAAAAGACCTGTACTGGAAGGCAGATGCAGCAGCAGTAGCTACGCCATTTGGCAGCAATCATTTGGTGGCAGCCAGCAAGCGGGGCCGTAGCCACGCCCATGAAGGTAAATTCCGGGACGATGAATTCGAATTTTTGTTTGATGAAGACACTGGTTGGGGAATCATTGCAGTGAGCGATGGTGCAGGTAGTGCCAAAAGTAGCCGAAAAGGCAGCCTGCTGGCCTGCGATGCAGTACAGGATTATTTTACCACTGGCATTCCGCCGGAAGATTGGGCAGCCATTGATGAAACAGTTACCAAATTTAGCACCAATAAAAGCGAAGACAATAGCAAAGCGCTGAGCCAATTACTAATTGGCAACCTAAGCAAGGCTGCCTATGCTGCCCATAAAGCGATTGCCGAATATGCACTGAAAAAGGAAGTGCCTGCCAAAGATTTTTCAGCTACCCTTTTGTTTTCTTTGGTTAAAAAATTCGATTTTGGCTACTGCATTGCGTCTTTTGGGGTAGGTGATGGCGGCATTGGAATGTATGATGAAGTGAATCAAACCGCTTCGTTACTTACCTTACCCGATGGTGGCGAATTTGCCGGTCAAACACGGTTTATCACCATGCCAGAAATTTTTAAGGATGACAACTATTTTAAACGCTTTTCTATAAAAGTGGTAGAGAATTTTACTGCTTTGATATTGATGACCGATGGCATTACCGACCCAAAATTTCAAACAGACGCCAATTTGGGTAGATTTGAAATTTGGCAAAAGCTATGGAAAGATTTACAAGGCGAAAATGATGATAAAACGGTTGTGGAATTAAATAAAGACAACGAACAGTTAGCTGAACAATTATCATCATGGCTGGATTTCTGGAGTCCCGGTAATCATGATGACAGGA
The DNA here is from genome assembly GCA_043755055.1 of Chitinophagaceae bacterium. Lineage (GTDB taxonomy): Bacteria > Bacteroidota > Bacteroidia > Chitinophagales > Chitinophagaceae > JAZKFT01. Next base: position 3,332 of record JAYUTQ010000564.1, read on the forward strand.
CGATTGCAATATTGTTTTAAATTTCAATTTATAAATGATTAACCGATTGAGACTTGTAGAGACGCCATGCTGGCGTCTGACTCTAACCGATAAAATGCGACATAAGAAACAGAGATTCAAATGGGTTCAATAGTAGCAAACAGATGAACGGAGTCCCGTAATGCTACGGGATTAAAAACGTTCGCCAATGTCGCCCAATCAAGGAACGGTTTTCGCCGGGTTCATGAATAGCCTCCTGCGGATAAATAAAAAGGTATAAGAAATATGGCCAACACAATAAAAATAACAGCACTAGACGGTAGCCCGGTGGAATTTATAGACACCGTAATAGGGCAGGGCGGCATGAAGGATGTGTACTTTAGCCCCGACAAAAGCTATGTGGTGGCCTTTTTTAGAGATAAGCAAGACATGTTTGCCAAAGACCGGCTGCAGATGATTACCGGCACTTATTACGACAGGTTTTTTAAACAAGTGGGCGGCGATTATTGGAAGGAACTCTACTGCTGGCCTACCAAAGTGGTGGAGTGGCAGGGTCGGCTTGGCATTGTGGCCCCCACTTACCAAAAGCACTTCTTTTTTGGCATTGGCAGCAAAAACGGCGATTTCTTAAACATCAAGGGAAAAGAAAAAGAAGGCAAATGGTTTGCCTCGGCTTTTCACCAAAACAAAAACCTGGACCCCGCCGAGAAGGGCGACTGGTTTAAATACTTTATTATTTGCCTAAACATTAGCCGAGCTGTTAAGCGGATGCATGCGGCTGGTCTGGCTCATTCCGACTTATCGTATAAAAATGTATTGGTAGACCCAACAAGTGGCAGGGCTGCCATTATTGATATTGATGGCCTTGTTGTACCCGGAAAATTTGCACCCGATGTAGTGGGTACGCCGGATTTTATTGCTCCGGAAGTAATGGCCACCATCCATTTAAAAAGAGACGATCCGGCCCGAAAATTTCCGAGGATAGAAACGGACAGACATGCCTTGGCGGTGCTGATTTACATGTACTTATTACGCCGCCATCCGTTGCGGGGCGGTAAAGTACACGATACAGATCCTAATAAAGATGAGGAATTGGGTATGGGTGCAAAGGCTTTATTTGTAGAACATCCCACAGATAAAAGCAACAAGCCCAAGCTGAACCAAATTAAACCAAGCCACCTTGCACCCATGCCCTGGGGCGATGTGGACAAACTGCCGTACAGTATTTGTGGGCCCTATATAAAAACACTTTTCGACAAAGCATTTATAGATGGCCTGCATCAGCCGAACCTGCGGCCCACAGCCGACGAATGGGAAACTGCCATTATCAAAACCATCGATTTGATGCAGCCCTGCCAAAATAAGGGCTGCGAAATGAAATGGTATGTTTTTGACAACACTAAAACGCCTAAGTGTCCTTTTTGCGGAACGCCGTATAAAGGTCAGTTACCGGTTTTAAACCTGTACAGCAAAAGCCCAAAAGGCCAGTTTAGCTTTGAAAACCATCGGCTGATGGTGTATAGTAACCAATATATTTACCCATGGCATGTAAATAAAAGGATAGTGCCTAACGAACGCCTGACCGCTGACCAAAAGAAACCAGTGGGTTATTTTGTGTTCCACCACAACCGTTGGGTGCTGGTAAATCAGAATATTCCGGGGCTTAAAGATGTAGATGCAGGCCTTGAAATTCCCATTGGCCAAATGCTTGAAATAAAAGATGCGCAAAAGATTCTACTTTCGCCGGAAGATGGCGGAAGGTTATTGATTGTACAGATGGTAGGATGATCGATTTTTTGATTTCTGATGTATGATTTCTGATTTGAAAAAATAGTAATGGGACAAGTAATTCATTAAAATAATACTAACACAATTATGGACATAAGTGAAATGTGGCAACAGATTGTCAATAACCCGGTGCCATCATTGGCTATTGTGGGTAATTTAATAATTATTGAAAGCCTGTTATCGGTAGATAATGCTGCCGTACTGGCTACCATGGTAATGGACTTGCCGGAAAAGCAACGTGAAAAAGCCCTTAAATGGGGTATTTGGGGTGCCTATATTTTTCGTGGTCTTGCATTGCTGTTTGCATCGTTTCTTATTCAATTTTGGTATTTAAAACCACTGGGCGGCTTGTATTTGTTGTACCTGGTTTACGATTGGTGGAAAGGAAAGCAAACCGTAAAAGTAGAAGACGATCTGCTTGACAAAAAAGGCAACTGGTTTTATAGGGTAACTGTGGGTAAAATTGGAAATTTTTGGGCTACCGTAGCTCTTGTAGAAGTAATGGACATGGCATTTTCTATAGATAATGTATTTGCTGCTGTGGCATTTAGTAAAAATTTGATTCTTATTTGGATTGGCGTTTTTATTGGCATTTTAGCAATGCGGTTTGTGGCGCAGCGCTTTGTAAAATTGATGGAGAAGTATCCTTTTTTAGAAACTGCGGCATTTTTGGTAATTGCAATTTTGGGTATTAAATTGTTATCATCTGTGTACTCGCATTTTTATCCATGTAGTGCAGTAGCCATCTTTTTAGAAGGCCATCATGAGTGTAATGCTGTTAACGGCATACCCGAAGTGGAAGGTGTTCACGAATGGGTAAAAGGCGACATATTTACTTCGGTATTAACGGTAAGTATTTTTGTGGTACCTATACTTACTTCTATCTTTTTTGGCTGGCCAAAAAAGCATAAAGAAGATGTGGGTT
>JAYUTQ010000565.1:0-2706 GCA_043755055.1 Chitinophagaceae bacterium
AAAAATTCTTAATCAAAGTGGCATTGATGATTGGAAAGAATTGAGCTTGCCTTACAATAGCTACACCCAACGCTTAATTATAGATAAGGCCGAATTATTTAAAAAAGATGGCAGTAAAGTACAGGCCGAAACCAACGATAACCAACTCGTTTTTTCGTCGTTGGAAATCGGTGATGCACTGCATATTAGCTACAAACTGGAAAGCAGCAGCTACGGGAAACTAGCTGAACATTTTTGGGAAGACTTTATGTTTAACGGCGGCTATCCCATTAAAGTAGCACGGTACAGCTTGTTGGTGCCCAAGGATAAAAAGTTTCAGTATAAAATGTATAATACGGCTGTAAAACCTATAATTACCGATGTAGATGATTACAAACTACATATATGGGAAAAACTAAATAGCCCGGGCGTTACTGGCGAAACAAATATGCCACCATTTACAGATGTGGCCGAAAGGGTAGTGGTAACTTCCATACCCGATTGGAATTATGTAGCCAACTGGTATAGCGACCTGAGCAGCATAAAAGCTAAAGGCGATTTTGAGGTAAAGGAAAAAGCAAAAGAAATTTTTGAAGGCAAAAAAAACCTCACCGATTTGCAAAAAGCAAAAGTGATTTACGACTACATTGAAAGTAATTTTAATTATAGTGCCGTACCATTTTTGCACAGTGCATTAACACCGCAACGGGCAAGCCGCACCATTACCACAAGGCTGGGCGATTGTAAAGATTTAAGCACTTTATTTGTAGCACTTGGTAAAGAAGTAGGGCTTGATGCCAACCTTGTTTTGGTAGATACAAGAGATAATGGTGATATGAATCTGGACCTGCCTACCATTGGTTTTAACCATTGCATAGCACAGCTAAAAACCGGTGATAAAAATTATTTAATTGAGCTAACCAATAATCATTTGCCTTTCGGTGCTTTGGGTTACGGCGATCTTGGTGCCAATGGATTATACATACCCAAAGAAGGCGAAATGGCTGCCAATGCTGCATTGGTAAAGCTGAATACACCCAACAGGCCGGTTAATTATGTTGACAGAATTAGTACTGTAACATTTGTTGGTAATAATGTAGAAGTAGAAAGGGTTGCTAAAAAAATAGGTGCAGAAGCATCCGTAACCAGAGGTGCATATAAAAATCAGGGAGAAGAAGACCGCAACAAGGGTTTGCTAAAATCACTTAGCGGAGAGTTTAATAAAAAAGTGAACTTAAAAGCTTTTAGTATGACCAACTTGGATAACCTAAAAGACACTGTGGAAATGAATTATAAATTTTCTGTTGAAGGCTTTAGCAGCGAAATCGTAGGCATGCAAATTTTTAAACTGCCTTGGAGCGACAGTTACGGATCACTGGATTTTGTAAGTCTCGAAACGAGAAATTATCCATTTAATATCTGGAGTTTTAGCAGTACCAATAATGATAAAGAAGTGATGACGATTGTTTTGCTGACAGGAAAAAAACTAGCCGAAGCGCCAAAAAATGTAAGTCTGAGTTGCCCTGCTATGAGTTACGATTTAAGTTTTAAAACCGACCCTGCGAAACCCGGTCACATTATTGCCACCCGTGAAGTAAAATATTTAAAAGAGCAGGTGCCTGTAAATGAATATGCAGCCTTTAAAGAATTTATTGGTAAAATGGGCGAAGCAGATAGCAGGCAATTAGGGTTTAAGTAAATGTGCAAATGTGCAAATGGACAGATGTGCAAATGTGCAAAACCCCAAATTAAATCCAGGTAGCCCTTTAGAGCATAGGGTCAAATCAGAAATCATACATCATAAATCATACATCAAATGACCGATCTCCGTTCTGATACTTTTACCAAGCCAACATTAGAAATGTTGGAAGCTATGTTTAAAGCCGAAGTGGGCGATGATGTGTTTGGAGAAGATCCAAGCATAAATCAGCTTGAAGCTATGACTGCCGAAATGTTTGGTATGGAAGCTGCCATGTTTTGCCCAAGTGGCACTATGACCAATCAGATAGCGATTAATGTACATACAAACCCCGGCGACGAAGTAATCTGCGACGACCTGAGCCATGTGTACATTTACGAAGGTGGTGGCATTGCATTTAACAGCGGTGCCCAGGTTAAAGCATTAAAAGGCAATCGTGGCCGAATAACTGCAGAACAAGTATTAGATGCAATTAACCCCGACGATTTGCATAAAGCAAGAACAAGCCTTGTAAGTTTGGAGAATACCGCCAATCGTGGCGGTGGAAGCTGTTACAACTTTAATGATATACTGGCAATAAAAGAAGTATGCATGCAAAACGGTTTGGCTTTGCATTTGGATGGTGCCCGTCTTTTTAATGCACTTGTAGCCAAAAGCGAAACCCCTAAACAATATGGCAAAGCATTCGACAGCATTTCCATTTGCTTAAGTAAAGGACTTGGCACCCCTGTTGGTAGTTTATTGCTAGGTAAAAATAATTTTATAAAAGAAGCCAGGCGGGTACGTAAAAAATTTGGTGGTGGAATGCGGCAGGCTGGTTATTTGGCAGCAGCAGGCATTTATGCTTTGCAAAATAATATTCAGCGGCTGGCACTCGACCACCAACATGCACAACAGGTAAGCGAAGCATTACAAAAAAAATTATTTGTAAAAAGCGTGGTGCCGGTAGAAACGAATATCCTCATTTTTGAAATGATGGAGCCGTATACTGCACAGGTTTTGATTGATGTTTTAAAGCAACACAATAT
>JAYUTQ010000566.1:0-2704 GCA_043755055.1 Chitinophagaceae bacterium
GAGGCATAATTACCGTTGGTGAAAGTATGCTGTCATTATCAAGCCATGTAGATGGAGTCCAGCGGTATCTGTAACCGTTAGCATTGGTAGCTGTTGCATTTATTTTTACCTGCCCGCCTTGTAACACTACCAAATCCGGCCCGGCATTTACTGTTGGGTATGCGTAAACGATTACTTGTTTTACAGCTGTATCACTAAAGCAACCTTTGTTGGTTTTGGCGTACAATTTTACATTGTACGTTCCGGCAGTACTGTATATGTGACTCATGTTTTGCATGGTACCGCTACGGTTATCGCCAAAATCCCAGTACCAGTTTGTTACTGTTTGGTTTAACGGATTGCTTTGATCTCTGAAAGCAATAGCATCACCCAAACATACAAATGGCGGTAAGGCTGTAAAATCTGCCCTCAGCTGTGGGTTTACATCGGTAAGTGTTTGTGTTTTGGTATCGGCACAGCCATTATTGCTAGTTACGGTTAACGATATATTAAAAGGCCCTGCGGTATTGTAATTATGTACCGGATTTTTCTGCGTGGAAGTTCCACCGTCGCCAAAACTCCATACATAGGTAAACTGAGATTCGGTGCCATCAGCAATGGTACTGGTATTGGTAAACTGTGCAGCACCTGCCGGCAAACAAACCGTTGGCATTGTAAAATCCGGCTTAGGCAGCGGGTTAACTACTACCGTTTTCTGAACCGGAATACTGGTACAGCCGCTATCGGTAACTACTTGTAATTCAGCAATGAAACTACCGGCCACAGCATATATGTGGGTAAATGGATTACCACTTGTATTGTTTTGATTGGTAGCGTCGCCAAATTTCCACTTCCACTGTGCCAGATTGCTAAAATTCGCTACAGAACTATCGCCGAATGTAACTGCCTTGCTTTCGCAGGTAGGGGCGGAGAAACCAAATTTAGCAACCGGTCTTGGCCAAACGGTTTTTGTTTGGGTAATAGAATCCCTACAACCGGCATTGGAAATGTACAGATAATTAATAGTATGCGTGCCCACGCCTGCTGCTACCGGATCGAACAAACCTGCACTACTTACACCGGGACCGCTGAAAGTAAATGTGCCGGGGACTCCGCCAGTTTCTGTTGCCTGTAAAATTTGCAAAGGAGCAGCACTCAGGCAAATGCCCGGAGTAGTGGTAAACTGTGTTTTGGGGCTTGCATTCAGGGTAATGGTTCTAATGGTATCATCTACACAAATGCCGCCGGAGTAGGCAAGAAAACGTACCTGTATGATTTTGGTTAAAGGCGATTGGAAGTTAGGATATATATGATTGTAAATCTTATCCATTGCAGGAACATCATCCACATCTTTTATAGTTGGGTTATTGGCCCAATCCCAGAATATTTCTGTTTTAGTAATTACACCAAAATTAACCGTAGACTTATTCTGAATCTCCACTTTTATGTTGCTGCAAAGTGCATTGTTGTTTAAAATATTGTAGCTGGATACCGGCTTATCACCATTAACAATTAACTGTTTAACCAATGTTTGTACACAACCATTGATGCTCGTTACCGTAAGTGTTACTGTATAATTTCTTGCGGCCGAATACTTATGTCTTGGATTTTTAACTGTTGAAGTATTGGGATTACCAGAATTGGAATTGGCGGCATCACCAAAGTTCCAGGCATAAGTAAAGCTGCCGGCAGTACCATCTGCTATATAACTACTATCGGTAAACTGTGCAAAGGCATCGCTCAAACAAACTTCGGGTAAAATAAATGCAGCAACCGGTTGTGCATTTATAATTATCGTTTTACTTAAAGTATCTGCTTTGCAACCCTTATCTGTACTTACAAATAGATTTACTTTATAACTACCAAAGGCGTTGTAAATATGGTTAAATGGATTGCCATTGGTTGTATCCACTACCCTACCGTCGCCCATGCTCCAGTACCAGCGGGTAATATTACCTGCATTTGGAGTGCTTTGGTTGGTAAATAAAATCTGTTTTGTTTCACACACAGGGGCCGAATTTATAAAAGCACCTGTAGGAAGTGGATTTACGACATGTGTTTTGGTTACGGTATCGCTAACACAACCCTGGTTTGAGGTTACTACTAATTTTACCTGATAGGTTCCGGCAGTGGCATACAATATTGTGGGGCTTGTGGTAGCGCCATTCATTGTTTGGCCGTTGCCATAATTCCAATACCAGTTGGTAAGCGTTTGGTTTGCAGCCGAACTATTGTTGGTAAAACCTGTAGAATCCCGTAAACAGATTTCGGCTGGTACTGTAAAATCAGCTATTGGTTTTGCGTACACTGAATCGAACACCTTGGTAGCTGTTGCTTCGCAACCATCTTTGCTGGTTACTTTTAATACAACATTAAAAGGCCCTGTAGTATTGTAAGCATGTACAGGATTTTTTACAGAATCAATACCGCTATCTCCAAAATTCCAATTGTATTTAAATTGTCCGGCACTACCATCACTTATGGTGCTAAGATCGTTAAACCTGGCACTATCGGGCAGGCACACATGTGGCAAACTAAAATTTACCTGTGGCGTTGGATGGATAACCAGAGTATCGATAAAAGCATAACTTTTACAACCCGTATTGGTTTCTACCACCAATCTTATGAAGTAGGTGCCCGCAGTTGGGTAAGTAACAATTCTGGATGCGTTGGTGGTTAAAGTATCTTTTTGGCCATTGCCATAATCCCAATACCATTTTACCAA
>JAYUTQ010000567.1:0-14848 GCA_043755055.1 Chitinophagaceae bacterium
CACAACAGCTTACCTATAGCGGCACCACTACAGGTACGGCTACTTATACCGTAACACCTGTAGCAGCAGGTTGTTCCGGAACTAATTTTAAAGTTACCGTTACAATAAGGCCGGGCACCTCGGTTCCGCTACTTACCAGTTCTTTAAACCCAGCACCAAAGTGCAGCGGTACCACATTTTCCTACACTGCAACCGCTACGCCTGCCGGCACCACATTGACCTGGAAAAGAGCCGCCATATTAGGAATTAGTAATGGCCCTGCATCGGGAACAAATGGAATAACAGAAGTGCTATTTGATACCACGACACAACCCGTTGCAGTAAATTATGTTTATACGCTAACATCCACTAGCGGCTGTACTAATACCCAGGTGGTAACGGTTACTATTAATCCGGTTCCATCAGTTTCTCCTAAAACGTCCGTCACCTGCAGTGGATCGGCATTTAATGTTTCTATTCCTGAAGCACTACCAGCAAACACCAACTATACATGGACCACCCCGGTTATAAATCCTGCCGGTTCCATCACCGGATCAACTGCACAGGCAACTGCAACCACGACCATCAGCCAGCTTTTAGTCAATTTAAGAACGACGCCAGGTTTGGTTACCTATAATGTAACACCAATTTCAGGTTCAGGCGCATCTAGTTGTACAGGTGCACCATTTAGTTTAATAGTAACGGTTAACCCTGTTCCAACAATTACCACTCAACAAAACACTACTACCTGTAGCGGTGTAGCATTTAATTTATCTCCTGCAACTGTTCCATCGGGTACAACTTATACATGGGCGGCGCCCACTATCAATCCCACTTCCGGCGCTATTACCGGTGGTTCTGCACAAGCCACACCTCAAACAGCCATTAACCAGGTATTAACTAATACTACCACTACTTCAGCTACTGCAACTTACTCTGTTACTCCTACCTCTGGTAATTGTACAGGACCAAATTTCAATGTGGTAGTAACTGTGAACCCTACTCCTAATATTTCACCCGTTTCTCAAACAATAACAGTTTGTAGTGGAAGCGCTTTTCTTGCTGCCCAATCGGGTGTTCCTACCAATACGCTTTATAGCTGGGCGATACCACAAATAAGTCCGGCTAATTCACTTACAGGAGCAAGTGCAAGAACAAATGTTTCAACTATAACTCAAACGCTCACTAATATAACTAATGCACCTGCTACTGCTGTTTATACAATTACGCCATCTTCGGGGACCTGTACGGGAAGTGCATTTACGGTTACAGTAAATGTTAATCCAACACCTCTTATTACAACTCAAACAATTACCACGTGTAGTGGAACTCCTTTTTCTTTAACCCCATCTAATGCACCTGCCGGTACAACCTTTACCTGGACTGCCCCCACAATGTCTGCTGGAGTAAGTGGAGGAACTGCTCAAACAATACCTCAGAATACTATTTCGCAAACAATTACTTATTTTGGCACAGGCACAGGTACAGCTATTTATAAAGTAACACCAATAGCAGCAGGTTGCATCGGACCTACTTTTGATGTTGTGGATTCCATTAATCCTTCGCCTGTTGTGCCCAATGTAACTGGCTCCACATGTAGCGGCGTAAGTTTTTCAGTCACCCCAAACAGCAGCGTAAATAATACTTCTTATACATGGAGTACGCCGGTCATCAATCCTTCAGGTGCTGTTAGTGGAGGCAGTGCACAAACAATTCCGCAATCAAGCTTAACTGAAACTTTGTATAATAGTACCACCGGCGTAGCAACGGCAACCTATACTATTACCCCTTATGCCGGAGGCTGTACCGGCAAAACTTTTACATTAACTGAAAGTGTAAACCCGACACCATATGTAGCTGCACTTAAAACAACAGTGTGCAGTGGAAACACCTTTACTGTTTCGCCGCCAAATACTCCGGTAGGTACCACATATACCTGGACAAATCCGGTACTTACACCATCTAACTCAATAACAGGCAGCAGCGCCCAGGCAACTCCTCTATCAGTCATCAGCCAAAATTTAACCAACATCATTAATACAGCTGCAACTGCTACTTATACCGTTACCCCTTCCACAGGCAATTGTGTGGGGACACCTTTTACGGTAGAAGTATTGGTAAACCTTTCGGCTAATCTTTCCGATATGACCACCACAATATGCAGCGGTGCTACGTTTGATGTAAAACCTACCGGAGTGCCAACAGGTACCACTTACACATGGTCTACCCCGCAACAATCAAATAACGTTAGTGGTGGGTCATCCCAAAATATTGAGCAACCAAGTATTTCGCAAACACTTACTAATACAGGTGCAGTTGATGGTACGGTTGTTTATACTGTTACACCTAATAGTTCTGGCTGTTCAGGTAATAGCTTTAAGCTTACAGTTACGGTGAAACCATTACCGAATGTGCTGGATTTATTAAAATCTGATTGCAGTGGTTCAACTTTTACGGCCACGCCATTGAGTAATCTTGCTGGTACTACCTATACATGGGGATTGCCTGTAATAAATCCTGTTGGTTCTATTACAGGAGCTTTAGCAAGAAACTCAGGTGTACCTTCCATCAGCCAAACGCTTACGAATGTAACCAACAGTGTGGCTACTGCCACCTACTCTGTGGTACCTACATCCAACGGCTGTACTGGTAATCCATTCACTTTTATTGAAACGGTTATTCCCATTCCAAACATTTCTACACAAACCACCACCACCTGCAGCGGTACAGCATTTAATGTATCCCCTTCTAATGTGCCCATCGGCGCCACAACCGTTTATACCTGGAGCACCCCCGTTATAAATCCGGTAAATTCTATTACCGGAAGCAGTGCTCAGGTAAATCCGGTAACCGTAATAAATCAAACATTAACCAATACTACCAATGCCACGGCCACGGCTACTTATAATGTTATTCCAGTATCTTCTAATTGTGCCGGGCAACCATTTGCAGTAGTGGTTACCATTACTGCAAAGCCTAACCTCTCAGACCAGACCACTGCTATATGTAGCGGCAGCCCTTTTAATGTAATTCCGCCCAATGCCCCTGCAGGCACGGCTTACACCTGGGGAACACCGACAATATCGAATGGAATTACAGGAGGAAGTGCACAGATAATACCACAGCCTTCGGTAAGCCAGGTATTGGTTAATACTAACACCAATTCCTCAACAGGTACGGCTGTATATCCTGTAACACCGGGTGTGGGAACTTGCTATGGGAATGTTTTCAACGTAATTGTATATATTAGTTCCAATAGCGCTGTTTTAAGCAGTACACTTACTCCACCCCCGGTATGCAGTGGCGCTACTTTTAATTATAATCCTACCAGCAGTACATCGGGCACTGCATTTACATGGAGCCGCGATACTACTTATGGCATTAGTAATAATCCGGGTTCAGGCTATGGAAGCATTAATGAGATATTGACTAATACAACTGCTTTCCCCATTACGGTTACTTACAGGTTCTCTCTTTCTACTAATGGTTGCGTTAACCTGAATACCCAAACGGTAAAAGTGGTGGTCAACCCTTCACCGGTATTGAGCAGTTCCATAAACCCGCCATCAATTTGTTCGGGTAATACCTTTAATTATGCTGCTACCAGCAATACTTTCAATGTTGTTTTCAACTGGGCACGTTCCTATGTGGTGGGTATAACAGACCCGGTAACTTCAGGACAAGGAAACATTAGTGAGGTACTCAACAATCCTACTTACAATGCCGTAATAGTGCCTTATATTTTTACACTAACAGCAAATGGTTGTACCAATACTCAGACGGTATATGAGGTCGTTAATTCTGTATTGACCGTTGCTGATATGAATATTGCTTCCTGCAGTGGCAGTTCATTCTCGGTAACCCCGCCAACGGTACCGCCCGGAACCTTGTATTTATGGGGAACACCAACGCAGAGTGGCGGCATAACCGGTGGAAGTTCGCAGAATGTAGTGCCACAACCAGCTATTACCCAAACATTAATAAATATAAGCACCACATCAGGTACATCAGTGTATACCGTAACGCCAATTACACCAGCAACCTATACTTCAGGCTGTGCGGGGAACCCTTTTACACTGACGGTATCTGTTAATCCAATACCAACATTAAGCAGCACCAAAACACCACCGCCTGTATGCAGTGGTACTAATTTTAATTATGTACCTGCAAGCAATACACCCGGTACCATTTTTTCGTGGACTAGAACGGGGGTTTCGGGAATTGCAAACCCTGCCACATCGGGCAATGCCGTAATTAATGAAGTGCTGACGAATACTACCACCGTTGCTATAGACGTAACATACCGGTTTAAACTTACTGCAAATGGATGTGCGGATTCAACGCAAAGTATAGTGGTAAAGGTTAATCCATCGCCAATAGTACCAGGCCAGGCATTAACGATATGCAGTGGTAACTCCTTTGTATTGCCACCCGACCTTGAACCTTTAAGAACGTATTACGAATGGGATTACCCTGCAGTTACACCTGCAGGAGCCATTACCGGGTTTACTGCACAAACGACTCCGCAATTATCGGTAACCGACTCTTTGGTAAACACAACTACGAATAACGCTACTGCCACTTATACTATACAGCCTGTCGGTGGGCCTTGTGCATTAGCACCTTTCAATGTAGTGGTTACGGTAAAACCTAAATCGTTTATCGGGGCTCAAACTGCCAATATATGCAGTGGGGCCAATCTTAATTTTATACCGTCTGCTGTTCCGGCCGGTACTACCTATACCTGGCAGCTGCCGGTTTATGCTCCTGCTTTTTCAGTTAACGGCGCTACCGCACAGGCAACCCCTCAATTATCAATAAATCAAACCCTGTTAAATGTAACTACCAGTCTTGCTACCGCCACTTATACAGTTTTGCCAAATAGTAACGGCTGTGTTGGAGATATTTTTAATTTAAAAGTGAATATAAACCCGATACCTACAGTTAAAATTACTGGCAGTGCATCCATTTGCAGAAATTTCAGCGATACCATTACGCTATTGATTAATGGTACAAGCCCCTGGAATTATAGCTATGTTGATTCTAGAAATTTGACCCCGGTTTCAGTAACAGGTATCACAGGCCCTTCTGCTTTATTCATCCCAAGCTCTTTTCCGTTGTCTGATACAACATATACTTTTACTATTAATAGAATCACCGATGGATTCTGCATGAATGATACCAGTACTGCATCTATAACGCAACAAATAAAGCCTCTGCCATACGATTCTATTATTGCCCCTCCCCTTGCACAAATATGCCTTGGCAAAACGGTGCCGCTTTATTTAACCCCGGCTCAGCGTTTTTATCAATGGTACTTAAATGATACTTTAATTACAGGAGCTAACAGTATCAATTATGATGCATCGATGGTGGGAACTTATTCAGCCCAAATAACGAATAATTATGGTTGTACCAATAGCAGCCTTAATAAGATTACGCTTACTCAGGTACAAAGTCTGGATATCAAATTCTCTTACGATACTCAATGTAAGGATGTGAAAATGCAGTTTAAAAACCTGACCAATACACTTTTAACCGGCGGTGTAAAATGGGTATGGTTATTTGGAGATGGTGATTCATCACAAGCTATGAGCCCTGCGCATACTTATAAAACGGATGGAAATAAAAACTTAAAGATTAAAGCCACTGTTGCTGCATGCAATGATATTTTTGAATTTGACTCGTTGATTTTAATAAGAAGAGCAGTAGAGGGTATTGAACTACCCTCGGTATCTACATCCATCTATACCAACGCACAGCTTCAGGCACGCAGCATTCAGGGAAACACTTTTAAATATAACTGGACACCTCCATTTGGACTTAGTAATAAAAAAATTCCTGATCCTGTATTTAATTTTAACCAGAGCCAGACTTATTTGATTGATATGACCAATGAGGCAGGTTGTATCACCACAGACAAATTGATTGTAAGAGTTTTTGATACAGGTGTTGTAAATATTTTTGTACCAAAATCTTTTTCTCCTAACAGGGATGGCGTAAATGATATTCTTTATCCGTATGTAGCAGGTATAAAGGAGTTTCATTATTTTAAAGTATATAATAAATTCGGACAGCTTTTATATGAAACAAGGAATGTAGATGCAGGATGGGACGGAACTGTAAATGGCACGCAACAACCTATAGGAGCCTATGTGTGGGTGGCTGAGGGTGTAAATAACGCTGGTAAACTAATTAATAAAATGGGAAACGTTTTGCTGCTGCGATAAAAATACTAATATGAAAAATCTTCTAGTGCCATTCCTTATCCTTACAATACTTAGTACTGCTGGTACAATTTGTAGGGCACAGGATCCCAATTTTTCTCAATTTTTTTCGTCACCGCTCACTATTAGCCCTGCATTGGCAGGAAATGGAGAAAGCCAATGGAGGGCAATGGCTAATATGCGAAATCAATGGGTTGGGTTAGGATCGCCTTATCGGACAAAATCTATATCGGTAGATGGTAAACTAATAGAAGGAGAATATGACAATAATAATTATGTAGGAATTGGAGGCATGGTACTAATGGATGATGCCATGGAAGGAATTTACAAAAGTACCCACGTTGCCTTAAATGCGGCTTACCACCTTACGTTAGATGCAGAGGCCCGGCATGGTATAGCAGTAGGCCTTGGCGGCGTATATAGTAGAACCAACATAGATTTTTCTCAGCTCACTTTTGGGCAGCAGCTTAGTTCCACCGGCTTTAACAGGGCATTGCCAACAGGAGAGCCTGCTTTGAATAATATGCAGGGTTATGCCTCGGTGTGTGCCGGACTTATGTACACTTTTACCTCAGAAAATTCCTTTGCGGATTTTGGTGTTGCAGGTTACCGGTTTATAAAAACTAAAAATTCTGTTTACAACGATCCTACCCAATATGAAAGCCCAAGGTATAATGCACACTTCGATTTTGGAACCACACTAAACGACAGAACCAACCTGAGTTTAAATGCCATTTACCAAACACAAGCCAAAGTGAGTAGTATGACTTTTGGAGGTACTTTGGGATTATATCATGGACAAGAAGACTATGCTTTAAGGGTTTTAAACCTCGGAATGTATTACAGGGTGGGTGATGCAATCATACCATATATAGGCTACGTTTATAACAGCTTGCAGCTTGGCCTTTCTTACGATGTAACGGTTTCAAATATTAAAAGTGCGGCTATGACCCCCAGAACTTTCGAACTATCATTAATTTACCGCTACTCCAAAACTTTTATTAATAAAATTCCTTGCCCCGGCAGGTGAGTAATGTTCTTTTTTACCAATGTGAACTTCCTGATGTTGGAAGCAAAATTATTTTGAAAGCATCGGCAGATTTAAAAACAGCTGTAACAACAATAAACGCCTCTCCCTGCAATGTTTAGCAGGTATGGGTAGCCGCGGGTACCTACAAACCTACCACCGGCACCGACCGAACAGCTAGCTTTAGCATGGCGAATGGCGTAACTATTTATGGCGGGTTTGCAAACAGTGGCAACTCCACATTCCTTCTACGAAACGCTACCATTAACAGCACTATTCTGAGTGGCAACATTGGTATAGCGGGTAATACTGATAACAGTTACCACGTAATTAGTAATCCGTCCGGGCTGGGAAATACAGCCGTAATGGATGGTTTTATAATTGAGGACGGCAATGCGAATAATTTGGGAAGTTTTCAAAACCTTGGCGGTGGTATCATCAATAATATCACCGGCAATCCAGGTACCTGCAGCCCTCAAATTGTAAATTGCACTTTTAGAAATAATACAGCAACGCTATACGGCGGTGCAGTGTATAATAATGCCCTGGGCCGAACTACAAGTCCATTATTTATCAACTGTGTTTTCCAAAATAACAGTGCCGTAAATGTTGGGGTGGTATACAACGATGTGGATGCAGGTGGCACATGTAATCCGGTTTTTAGAAACAGTACTTTCTCAGGCAACAGTGCACCCTCGGGTAACGGAAGTGTGATGTATAGCAACAGCCCAGCAGGAACCTGCAGTACTGCTGTTACCAACTCTATATTCTATGGAAACGGCGGGAACAAAACATTTTTTAATGTTAATGCAATTGTACAGGCCAGCTATAATATGTTTGAGCCCCTGGTAAACAACTATACTAACCTCATCGGCAATCTGAGCAGCAGCGCTTCGCCTTTTGTAGGGCCAGGCTATTTTCACCTGAAAGACCAGTCGACAGCAATAGATGGCGGAACAGCAAGCGGTGCGCCTTTACAGGATATTGAAGCTGTGGTAAGAACCGCCATACCTGATATGGGAGCTTTCGAAAACAAGCAATCCTGCATAGGCGTAAATAAGATTTATTATTCCGATTCTAGTGGGAGTGCCTATCAATGGCAGATATTTAATGGAACGGATTTTGTCAATATCAGTAATGGTGCTGCGTACGCTAATGTTAGTACCAATAAACTCACGGTGATAACCCCGGCCAATACCACCACCGGCACCCGGTTACGCTGTAGTGTAACAACACCCGGCGGCACGGTTAACAGCAGCTAAATTACCATGCGGTTTTACAACCGCTGGCTGTGCACAGTAGATAATAACTGGCAAAATACTGCCAATTGGAGCTGTGGCACTTTGCCCACACAATATACCGATGTTATTGTGCCTTCGGCAAAAACCATTTACCCATTGACGAGCGTAAATGGCACCATAAGAAAATTGCAGCCGGAAAATGGCAGTAGTGTTAGGCTAACTGCAGGTAGCATTTTGGTTATTGTGGGAAAGGATTAATAGGTTGTGGCAACAAGTTAATTTATCATAACCAAGGCCGGGATAAACCCGGCCTTGGTTTTTTAAGAGATTAATCGCTTTATCTTTAAGGGTAAATGAAATTTATAAATTCATACAGCCACTATGAAAAAATTGCCGACCAATTGCTGCTATCCAGATAACCCGCAAACTACAAAAGGCGGTTTTTATTGGTAATGCTATTTTCAGGAAACGAAATACTTACTTTGATAAGGTTATAAATGAATAGAGTTATTGAACTTATATGAATAGCTGTGATCATTGTAAAAGACCCTCAAAACGTAAATAACCATAAATGAAATTTAGAGTTACGGTTCTCACTATTCTAATAGTACACAATATTTTTGCCCAAACGGACACTCTAAAAAAGATAGCTTTTAGTGTATATGGAGAATTGTATTATAGCTACGACTATTCTAATCCTGAAAACCACGAAAAACCTAATTTCATTTACAATCACAAAAGGCACAATGAATTAAATGCGAACCTTCTTTTAATGAGCGTTAACTATCGGGACACTAAATACAGAGCAAACTTTGGTTTAATGGCAGGCAACTATCCACAGTATAACTTAAATAGTGAGCCAACATGGGCCCAGTTTATTTATGAAGCAAACGTTGGTGTAAAATTATCTGCCAAAAATAATATTTGGTTGGATGCCGGAATATTTACTTCTCATATTGGGTTTGAAAGTGCTATCAGTTCTGATTGTTGGACCTTAACAAGAAGTTTACTTGCTGAAAATTCGCCTTACTATGAAACAGGACTAAAACTCTCCTATTTAACAAAAAATGAAAAATTTTCTCTATCGGCTTATTTCTTAAATGGTTGGCAAAAAATTCAAAAACCAAATCATATTCAAAAACCTTCATTCGGTTTCCAGGCAACTTATAAACCATCTGCCAAGATTGCTTTGAATTACAGTAATTTCTTAGGTACTGACAAGCCAGATAGTTTTCAATCTTTTAGACATTTTCATAATCTATATTTTCAATTTGAACCAACACAAAAATTTGGAATAATAGCAGGTTTTGATATTGGATTTGAAAGCACACTTAACAGCATGGTCAAAAAGTGGTATACCCCCGTTGTTATCTTTAAACAAAGGGTAAATAAAAAAACAGTAACAGCATTAAGGGGTGAATACTACAGCGATAAAAACGAAGTAATAATTGCAACAGGTACAGCAAATGGATTTCAAACATTTGGACTTTCTTCAAATATAGATTACGAATTAAACGACAAAATAAAATTTAGAATTGAAGGAAAATTGTATCATTCAAAAGACAAAATATTTACAAATAACAGGAGTAATAATAATTATTCGCTAACAACAAATTTAGCCATCAAATTATGATATAAAGAAAGACAGCTACTAACCATATCTGCTCGAAACATTTGTCCAGACGGGGTTTTCAAAGCATTCGCACCGAAGTACCACCCATTACCTTGAAACCCAAACTTGTAAACAATCATTGATAATTTTGAACCACACTGTGAAATATGTAACTAATAATAACACACTTGAAGACGACTATTATTAATAGTATAATACACTTTAGAGTTTAATGTTAGTGGCGAATACCTTATAGAAACTGCGGTAGTAACATAGCCCTAACAGCATCAAATTATTTGGCTAAAATGGCCTGACAGCCGGGAATAAGGATCCTACGCCTGTTCCTGTTTTTTTCTACTTAAACCAATAACTATGTCCAGAAATTTAATCCTAATTGTTGCCCTTAGCTGTACTTTTTTTCTCCCAACGCTATTGCAGGGGCAAAATGTAGGCATTGGCACCACCGCACCAGTAGCTAAACTGGATATTATCGGCAGCCTTAAAATAACCAATGGCACACAGGGCGTCAATAAAGTGCTTACATCAGATACTGCCGGAATGGCCACCTAGACTGCCCTACCTGCAATACCGCCCTCCTGCTTTTACTTTGCCACAGATTTGAGTACCGGCAATAATAGTTTTCTTGGCATGGGTTCTACCAGTTCTAATTTTATAAGGAATACCATTGTGGTACCTTTCAACTGCGAACTAACTTCCATCATTTTTAATGCCAGAGGCGCTACAGGCATATTTACAGCCACTGTGTGGAAGCAATCGCCAAACGCCTCCGCTATTGCAACTACCCTTTCTACTGTTGTTGTTCCAAGCCTTTTTTTTAATGTTACAAATAGCTCTGTATTGTGCCAGCAAGGCGACTTGATATCTGTTCAGTTATCCACAGGAAGTTCATTGGGTGCGGCGGTTAGCATTACTTATAAAGCTCTACAATAGCCCAACTCCAACCCCAATCCTCAGCCATGCCCAACCAAAATCCTCATCCTTTTACCAAACCTATTTACATTTTCTTCCTTGTATTCCCGTCGGGTATTAGTCAGGGGTTTGTATCGGTGGCATTGCCTTACCTGATGGTAAATAGTGGCTTTTCGGTTGCCCAATCTGCAGGCATTGTAGCGGTTGGTGTTTCGGCTAATATGTGGCGTTTTATTTGGGGGCCTGTGGTAGATCTTTCGCTGAGTTTAAAAAAATGGTATTTGATTGGATTAGCGGTTTGCACTGTAGGCTTGCTGTTGCTTTGTTTTACGCCGTTAACGGTAAAAGGAGCTGTATGGCTTACTGTTATTGTGTTTCTGTCTCAGGTGGCTGCTACATTTTTATTATTGCCGGTTAGTGGTTTTATGGCTCATAGTATTGAGCCCCATAAAAAGGGAAAGGCCGCAGGGTGGTTTCAGGCAGGTAATTTGGCAGGAACGGGTTTTGGCGGTGGTGTAGGACTATTCTTGGCTACCCATTACAGCATCGGTTTGTCGGGCATTATACTGGCAGTAATAGCTGTGGTTTTTTCACTAATCATCTTATTAATTAAAGATGTACAATACAGTAAGCAAAAGCCCATTTTGCAGGAAATATCGGGTATGGGAAAAGACATTTTTTCCATGCTGAAAATACCTGTGGTGTTGTTTGCCATCATTTTAATAACCATGCCCATAGGCACCGGAGCATCGGCTAATTTATGGTCGGCCATTGCTAAAGACTGGCTAGTGAATCCGGATACGGTGGTCCTTGTTACGGGCATACTAAGTGGCCTTGTAAGTGCGGTAGGTTGTGTGGCAGGCGGCTTTTTGGCCGACCGAAAGGGCATTTGGTTTGCATACCTGGGCAGTGGGAGTATTTGTGCCTTTATTACGCTAACAATGGCTGCAATGCCTTACCAGCCAGTAGTTTACATCGTTGGTGTATTGGCTTACACCTTTGGTATCGGCCTCATCAATGCTGCATTTTCTTCGGTACTTTTATATGCCGCCGGCAAAAGAAATGCAGCTACCAAGTATTCCTTATTATCATCACTTGGCAACTTACCTGTGGTGTACATGACGGCTATTAATGGCTTTACCCACGACCGGCACAGCAGTAAATACATGCTGGCAACCGAGGCCCTTTTGGGCTTTGCGTTTGTGCTTATTTGTATTTTGGTATTAAATAAAATGAAAAGTAAAAAGCTGTTGTTGCAAACAATAGATTGAGTGCACAATGATGTTTCGTGAGGACACGAACCATGGCGGCGGACACACAAACTACAAACGTAGTGACACGAACCATGGCAGTTATATTGGCAAAATAATCGTTTTAAAATCCCCTAACCTTTATCATCATTAATCTCAATCCAATACCCATCCGGATCCTGAAAATAAATTTGTTTTACCCCGTCTGTTCTTGTGGTGATGGCCTGTGGGTCTCCTTTTGCATTTACATATGGAAGCTTGATTTTTTCAAGTTTGGAAACAAAATCCGCTACCGATAGTACACTAAAACAATAGTGGTTGTTTTGAAGGTAGGCTACTTTTTTATTGGCACCTTCTATTACATGCAGCTTGGCATTGTTGCCCATGTTAAGCCACAAATGCTTTCCATCTTTAAAAGGTTCCGGCACTACTTCAAGGCCAATAATTTGGGTGTAGAAATACTCCGTTGATTTTAAATCGATAACATAAATAGCCAAATGATTAAATACAGGTGCATCTTTTGTTGTCATGGTTTTGGAAGAATTTTTACAAGCCCCTAAAAAAGTGGTAGCCACAAGCCCGGCAATGATTATTTTTTTCATTGAAATCGTTCGTGTAAACATAATCTTTCCATCTTAAAAAAAATCTGGGCTCATCCATTTCATCTGTGTAATCCATGCTCCTATCCTACTCCACAATAACCCGCATACTGTATATTCGCAGCAGTGATTAAACCCGAAACCATACAGCAGATTACAAGTCGTATTGATATTATAGAAGTAATCAGCGAATTTGTAAAACTGAAGAAACGAGGTGCCAATTACCTTGGCAATTGTCCGTTTCACAACGAGAAATCTCCTTCATTTACTGTATCGCCCAGCAAAGAAATTTATAAATGTTTTGGATGCGGTAAAAGCGGCAGCACCATCAGCTTCATTATGGAGCATGAAAAAATGGGCTATGTGGATGCCCTTAAATGGCTGGCCAATAAGTACAATATAGCAGTAGAAGAAACCGAAGTAAGCCCCGAATACCAGCAACAGCGGCAATTGGCCGATAGCCTTTTCATCATCAATAAATTTGGGCAGGAATATTTTACCAAACAACTATTTGAATCGGAAGAAGGCCAATCTGTAGCCCTGAGTTATTTAAAAGAAAAGCGTGGCTTTACCGAAGAAACCATCCGCAAGTTTCAGTTGGGTTATTGCCTTAATACAACGGATGCTTTTTATACAGCTGCCGTGGCGGCACAGTACAACAAAGAATACCTGAAACTGAGCGGATTGGTAAACGAACGTGATGGCCGCTATTGGGATAATTACCGGGAACGCATCATCTTTCCCATCCATAATAATACGGGTAAAATAATAGGCTTTGGTGCCAGAATTATTAAAGCAAACGACAAGGCACCCAAGTACATAAACACGCCGGAAAATGAGCTTTATGTAAAATCCAAAATCCTGTACGGCATCTATTTTGCCCGGCAGGAAATGGATAGGAAAAACGAGTGCCTTTTGGTGGAAGGCTATACCGATGTAGTAAGCCTTAGCCAGGCAGGTGTGGAGAATGTGGTGGCAAGCGGCGGTACATCGCTAACGCAAGATCAGCTTCGGTTAATTAAAAAATACACGCCCAACCTTACCATTATTTATGATGGCGATGCTGCCGGTATTAAAGCCGCTCTTCGTGGTATGGATATGGCTTTGGAAGAAGGCCTGCATGTGCAACTGGTATTGATTCCGGATGGAGAAGACCCGGATAGTTATGTGCAAAAAATAGGCAAGGAAGCGTTTTATGAATTCATACAAAACAACAAGAAAGATTTTATTCTTTTCCGGCTGGAAGTATCGCTGAAAGAAGCAGGAAACAACAGCCAGAAAAAGTCGGAAATCGTAAACAGCATTGCAGAAAGCATAGCCCGAATAAACAAGGCCGAAGACTTTACCAAGGCCCAGGATTATATACGCAAATGTGCCGCTATTTTAAAGGTAGACGAAGCCGGAATGACCAATCTGGTAAACAAGTTTATCAGAGAAAAAATTACCAAAGCGGAAGCTAAATTACCTGACAACACACAGCCAGTTTCGGGTGATGACGGCAAACAAAATGATGCCGCATTTGATGAATCGGTAAACCTGCTTATCCGCAACGAATTACAGGAAAGAGCTGTGGTAAAAAGCTTGCTTATGTATGGCCATTTACCCTTTGATGAAACACAAAAAATAGCGGATTATATTTTTGGTGAATTGGCCCATTTTCATTTTGAAAATCCGCTGCTTGAAAAAATTACTGAGCTGTACAATAGCTGGTACAAAGCCGGTATAGAACCCGGCGACAAAACCTTTTTGTACCACAACGATAAAGAGATTGCGGCCATGACGGTTTCGTTGATGGAATTTCCCTATGAACTTAGTTATAAATGGGAAGAACTGCTGCCCGGCATGAATATTTTGAACCGTGACACTAGCATTCAGGATACCATCGACAGCATCAATTATTTTAAGCTCCGCAACATAAAAAAAATGCTGGACGAAAACCAGGAAGCACTTGAAAAAGCAAAAGACCCGAACGAACAAATGCAA
>JAYUTQ010000568.1:0-5983 GCA_043755055.1 Chitinophagaceae bacterium
GTTTCGAAAAATTTTGTGCCGCAGCGGCCAAAGTGGGTATTGATGGATTGATTCTGCCCGACCTGCCCATGTTTGAATTTGATACAGAATATGGCGCTATTATAAAAAAATATGGACTGGATTTTATCTTTTTAATCACCCCGGAAACCAGCGAAGAACGCATCCTTCAGTTGGATGAGCGGAGTACCGGTTTTTTATATGCCGTTTCATCATCTTCTACCACAGGTACGGATAAGAGTTTTGCATCGTTGGAAAATTATTTTGCCAAACTTCAAAACCTAAATTTGAAAAACCCGGTTTTGGTAGGGTTTGGTATAAAAGATAAGTCCAGTTTTGGCGAAGCCTGCAAATATGCAAACGGGGCTATTATAGGCAGCGCCTATATTAAGGCGTTGGAAAATGTTACCGATGTGGATGCGGCAACACAAGCCTTTTTAAGCACAGTGCTGGCATAATTTTATTGTCAATTAATTAATGCAGAAACTATTTCGATCTCAGAAACCAGTTTGTATTTTCATTCCCTAAAAATTTTATTTATGACAACACAAGAAGTAGCCAACCGCTATAGTGAGTTGGAAAAACAAGGTAAATGGACAGCCATTGTAGAGGAATTGTACAGCGACGATGTTGTGAGTGTTGAGCCGGCACATGGTGCTGAAATGGGAATGCCCACTGTAACAACTGGTTTAGATGCTGTAAAAGCAAAAGGCGCCGCCTTTAACGAAAATGTGGCCGAAATGCACGGCGGATACTGCACCGAACCGGTGGTGGGCGGTAGCTTTTTTAGTGTAGGCATGGGCATGGAAGTAACTTTTAAAGGAAGCCCTGTTAGAACTAAAATGGAGGAAATCGCCGTTTTTGAAGTTAAAGACGGTAAGATTACCAAAGAGGAATTTTTCTATTAATGGATACACATAAAGAAGTCAGGTTTTAAAAACCTGACTTCTTTAGTTTGTTGATGCTGTGGTATGTGAAGACACCATGCTATGGTGGATGCTTTTGCAGCTAGCCCCTTAATGTTTTACAAACCACTTTTACTCTTTTATCACATCCAAACTTTCGTATTTAAACACGGGGTAACGCTCTGGCTTGGGCTGTATACTTAGGTATCTGGCAGGTATGCCTTTGCCTTTATAATAGCTGCCAAACAGTTTTAAAATGTAACCACTGTCTTTAAGTTTGGTAAAAAAATCTGGTGGGATAGACAGGAACTCAGTAGCTGGCTCTAAATATAAGCGGTCGTCTTCGCTGGCACTTTTGCTAATGCTAAAAACTTCGGCACCACCGGGTTTGCAATGGAACCAAACTTTCAGGTTCATTTTGGTGGCTTCCAGCTTTTTGGGAATATCATATATGGATGCTTCGTCTTTACTTTTCAGCATCCGCATACTTAAAACTACCAGCATGGTAATCATCAATACAATTGCTAATCTTCCGGGTAGTCGCATAACATTTTACGATTTTAAAGCTTTATTTTTTGCTGATTAAACCATCCAAACTCCATTTTCCGGGGCCGGTAAACAGCAATGCTACATAGGTCATCAGGTAATAAAAAACGTCATTCATGTGTGGGCCATTGTCGCCTTTCTGTATTATTTCAAACTTATTCATGGTTACAAAAATAAAACCCATGCAGATAATTAACGGTATTAACGCAAGCCGTGTACCAAGACCAATTATTAATAAAATGCTGCAAAACAACTCAGCAAAAATGGTAAGCCCCAGCGAAACCTTGCCACCAAGACCAAGAAAATTTACCTCTTTCGCCCAAAAATCGGAGCCCGACTGCTCTGTAAAATCAACCATTTTTTGGTAACCATAAATGGCCATCAAAACCCCAATTAAAACCCTGATGATTAACAGGGCTGCATTTAGGCCTGTTTGGCTATAGCCCGTACTAAATATTTGTTTCATTTTTTTCGTTTATGATCTTTTACAAATTAAAAGCCATCATTTAAATATTATTATCAGGTAAATGAGTGCATCAGTTACTCCATTCCTAGTGGCAGGAATCTGCACCAAACGCAATACTACACATGCTTCCAGCCTTGTGCCACCAATGCATGTTTATTGCCGCCCTTTGTAATCAGCGTTGGTTTTTCGGCAGCTTCGGTAATGTAGCCAATCACACTTATCTGCTCGTTCAGTGTTATTTTATCATAATCTTCCTGCTTCATAGTAAACAGCAACTCGTAATCTTCGCCACCGTTGAGGGCACACATGGTAGGGTCAAGCTCCAATTTATAGGCGAATTGGCGGGCATCGTCGTGAACGGGTAATTTATCTTCGTACACGATGGCGCCACAGCTGCTTTGTTTGCAAATGTGTAATATCTCACTACTAAGGCCATCGCTGATGTCCATCATGCTGGTTGGCTGTATGTCGTTTTTTTCAAGGAACTCGATAATGTCTTTCCGGGCTTCGGGTTTTAATAAACGGCCTACAATGTAATCCTGTCCTTCTAAATCAGGTTGTATCTGTGGATTTTCCAGATAAATTTTCTTTTCCCT
This sequence comes from Chitinophagaceae bacterium, assembly GCA_043755055.1. Taxonomy (GTDB): domain Bacteria; phylum Bacteroidota; class Bacteroidia; order Chitinophagales; family Chitinophagaceae; genus JAZKFT01. Next base: position 2,511 of record JAYUTQ010000568.1, read on the forward strand.
TTCCATTAACGTAAGGCCCAGAAATGCGCCGCCCAGAAAACCGGTTACGCATAACAAATCATTTACCTGTGCCCCGCTGCGGGTTACAAATTTGTTGGGGGTTACTTCGCCCAAAGCGGTTACACTTATAATTAAGCCTTTGTTGCTTGTAGAAGTATCGCCTCCAATCAGATCTACATTGTACTTTTCACAGGCGGCATAAATGCCTTCGTAAAATTCGTCCAATGCTTCCAGGCTAAAGCGGTTGCTAAAGGCAATGCTCACCGTTATTTGTGTAGGCGTGGCATTCATGGCGTAGATATCGCTGAGATTTACCACCACGCTTTTATAGCCCAAATGCTTCAGTGGCGTGTACATCAGATCGAAGTGGATGCCTTCGATCAGCAGGTCGGTGCTGATAACGGTTTGCTTGCCAAAATGATCGATGACGGCACCATCATCACCCACACTTAATATGGTACCTGCTTGTTTGGTTTCATTGTTTTGGGTAAGATGATCGATAAGACCAAATTCGCCGAGGTCGGCTATTTCTGTACGCTCCATTAGTTCAATTTACGATTTATGATTTGGGATTTACGATTTTGTTTTCATTTCTGAAACTACTTTTATATAATGAATAGTTGTTCTGATTAGAGTTTGTTGTTATTTGCTTTCAGTGTCTTTAGGCTAGCTACTATGATGGAAAGTAATTCATTTCCTATTTTATGTAAATCCAATATTTTTTTATTAAGTGAAGGGTTAAATTCATGAATCAATTCAAGAAAAAAAAGAGATTCGTCTAATTCTTCTTCTACTATTTTAAATTTATTTATAAAATCTGCTGTTGATTTTCCTCGTAATGCTGCACGGTAGTTAGCTGCTGAACTTGAAGAACATCTTATAATTTGATTAGAATAATTTTTATTCAAATTATTATAAGGTAGTAAAAGGGTTATCCTCCCTACCTCTACAGCAAATTGTTTAATTCTTTCACTTAATTCTTGCTTAGTCATTTTGATTTACAATTTACAATTTCGGATTTACGATTTGGTCTAATTCGAACATGCTGATAGTTTGCCAGGAAAAAATACGGTAAAATTTATGCGTTATTGGCGAGACTTTGTTTGCTATCGTTTTTGAGTTGACTACCTAAACAAATCGTAAATCGTAATTCTTAAATCGTAAATCCGGAGTGTTCATTATTCAAAGCACTCAAAAGTTCATCATGTATAAACCCATTACTAGCCACTATATGCGGCTGGTATGGATCATAATAATTTCCTTTAAAATCCGTCACTTTTCCACCGGCTTCTTCTACCAGTAAAAAGCCAGCGGCACTATCCCATGCATTGAGTTTGTGTTCGTAAAAGGCGTCAAAACGGCCGGCAGCTACCCAGCATAAATCGATGGCGGCACTGCCTAATCTGCGAACCGGAACGCCTTTACGGATGAATCGTTCAAAACATTCCAACGGGCCGTTGGGTTCATCTAAATAAGAATAAGGGAAGCCGGTTACCATACAGCTTTTTATCAGCTCAGTTTTTTGGCTAACGGCTATTTTTTTATCATTGAGCGAAGCGCCAAAACCCTTTTGGGCAAAATAAAATTCATTCATCATGGGGTTGTACACAGCACCTAAAATCATTTGGCCGGCCTTTTCCACAGCTATACTTACGCAGCATAGTGGAATGCCGTGGGCAAAATTGATGGTGCCATCTATCGGATCAATAATCCACTTGTATTCGCTGTCCATAACCAGTTCGCCTACCTCTTCACTCATAATAAAATGATCAGGAAAGTGGCCACGAATCACATCGATAATGGCTTTTTCCGAAGCATGATCGGCCTCGGTAACCAGGTTGTTAATACCCTCTTTGTGGCTTACGGCAAATGTGCCGTTAAAATATTGGCGGATTACGGCTGCACCAGCTTCGGCCGCCTGAAGTAATGTTTGTTTTAGCATCATAAGCGGCAAATATAACGCAGGTTGTTATGTTGCCTACAAATCACAACTGACAAAAAAATTGATAACTTTACTTTAAAAAAATACAATGAACTATACAGACAAACATATCGTAGAAACCTATTCAGGGTTATTTGAAGGGCTTAGTTCGTTAAGTAAGATTGAGTTAATTGAAAGTCTAACTAAATCTTTAAAAACAGAAAAGAAAACAAAAGATTCAAAGTTTTACAAATCTTTTGGAGCATTTTCTTCAGAAAAATTAACAGAGGAAATGATAGCAGATATTAAATCAAGCAGAAAATTTAGGAATAAGAAAATTAAATTCTAATGCAGTATTTACTTGACACAAATATTTGCGTATTCTTTAACTCCATTAAGCGTTATGCAAAAGAAAAAGTGAGACTCAGAAAAATTGGCAAGCCCATTCATGATGAATTTGACCTCTTAATTGGCGTAACTGCTATTGAAAACAAACTCACTTTGGTGACCGATAATGTGAAAGATTTTGAGCGGTTGAATGGAATGAAAATTGAGAATTGGTTCAAAAGAAAAAAACGGAGAACAGAACGCTTTATTTTTCTCCAAAATCAGGATTTGATTTTGCCTATAGAATACAATCATCATTGATAATGCCGCTAGTAGGTAAATATCGCCGCTATCATTTTGCACTCTCCCCCAAAAAATCGTAATTCGTGGCAGCTAATCTCATGCCCTTGCAACTTTCGGTCATCATTGTAAACTATAACGTAAAGCTTTTTTTAGAGCAATGCCTTTGCGCTGTGCAAAAAGCCATTGCAGGTATAGATGCCGAGGTAATTGTGGTAGATAATAACAGCACCGATGATAGTATAGCTTATCTGCAACCCAAATTTCCGTGGGTTTATTTTATAGCCAATACAGATAATCCTGGTTTTGGCAAAGCCAATAACCAAGGCGTGGCCATTGCCAAAGGCGATTATATTTTGTTTCTCAATCCCGATACATTGGTACCGGAAGATTGCTTTACCAAGTGCCTTGCATTTATGGAGCAACATGCCGATGCCGGAGCATTAGGCATTAAAATGGTGGATGGCAGCGGTAATTTTTTACCCGAATCCAAAAGGGCTTTTCCTTCGCCACTCACATCGTTTTTTAAGCTTACGGGCATGGCATCGCTTTTTCCTGCAAGCAAGCTTTTTGCCCGTTACCACCTTGGGCATATTAGTAAAAACAAAAACCACGAAGTGGATGTACTTGCCGGTGCTTTTATGCTGCTTCGCAAAAAAGTGGTGGAGCAAACCGCCGCCTTCGACGAGCAGTTTTTTATGTACGGCGAAGATGTGGATCTTAGTTACCGCATCCAAAAAGCAGGCTGGAAAAACTATTATTTTGCCGATAGCAGCATCATCCATTTTAAAGGCGAAAGCACTAAAAAAGGAAGCCTGAATTATGTACGGATGTTTTACCAGGCCATGAGCCTTTTTGTAAAAAAACACTATGGCGGTAGCAGGGCAGCTTTTTTTAATGTGTTTATTCAGATAGCCATTTTTTT